>QKGI01000071.1 GCA_003250475.1 Bacteroidota bacterium
CTTTCTCAAACAGGCGCTCGACAATACGACTGACATCAGGATCCCGGTCCAGCATCCTCTCTTTTATGAAACCGATGGTGAGAGGGGCTTCGGAACGAAAACCCCGGAGTATCCTCAAAACATTGTATTGCTGCTCAGCCAGGCCGTGTTGTTTCAGCGACTGGTAAAACTCGTAACTTAACTGTTTGCAGGTGTATGTGAGGTTTATCAGCCCCTTATGATATTCGTTCCGAAATTTGCCTTTTACTTCATCTTCGATTTTCATCTTGTTTCGATATTAGAGGTTCCGGCAGCTACTTCCGACAAACTGCGCAATCAGTTCCTTAATGTTTTTAGCGCAGTCCCCCAGCGTATTACCTGCCCAATCATTGTATCAAGACTTTTTTCATGCATAATTGCCGGTTTAAAGATGCTAAAGTTTTCGAAATCTGTGAACAGTGACAACATCACCTGTGCCCGGACATCCGCAACCTGCAGCTCACCCATGACAAGACGCAACTGCTCAACTGCCCTTACACCGCCCATTGAGCCGTAACTTACAAACCCTGCTGCCTTATTGTTCCATTCGGCATACAGGAAGTCAATGGCGTTCTTCAATGCACCACTGGGTCCGTGGTTGTATTCAGGGGTGACAAAAATAAAAGCATCAAGCGACTTAATCTTTTCAGCCCATGCCTTCGTGTGAGCTTGTCCGTACTGCCCCATCGATGGCGGCATGATCTCATCCAGCAAAGGCAGGTTATAGTCCTTTATATCCACTAACTCAAATTCGGCATCGTCTCTCCTGCCTGCTAAATCATATACCCATTTTGCAACTTCTTCAGCCTGACGCCCGGGACGTGTACTTCCAATGATAATTCCAATTTTCAACATAGCTAGTAATCTTTTGAAGTGTTTATTGTATTAATTTGTTTGTACTTTATTTGTTGTAACATATATATTGAAAAAAAGTTCATTAGTAAGAATAGAAAACATTTTTTGGGGAGGATTTATGGTATTGAGCAGCCCCGGAAATTTAATCCACCCGGTCTGCTGGCCGGTAAAACCTGCAGGGAAACCATCTCAGGCACACGAAAGTAAGCCGGAAGGATTTTAAAATAGTACTTTTGTGCACTAGCCAACGGATAATGAAACCCCTGAAGGGCCTTCAAACAACTATGAAATACAAGTTTACCGGAAAATTGCAGGAATTAATCGACAAAGCCCGCAAAGGCAGTCCCGAAGATATTGACTTTATCATGAGCCATCTGACGGATGATCCGAGCTTTGCAACGACCCGGTTCGTCGATTTTGCGTTAAGCCTTGTTGATACTCCCGACGGGTTCGGGCAGATAAAACACTATCTGTTCAACGGATCGCAGATCCAGCGGAATTATGCCAGCCTGTATCTTAACCGTGCCGGTGAATGGGAGCTTGTGAAGGAAGCGTTTAGCAGGGGACTGATTGACGAAATCCAGGCATTTGCAAGATAATTTATCTCACATGGAGAACCGGTAAACGGGAAGTGAAACGACAGGAAAGACCAAGCACAAATAAAATTAAAACCTGAAAGTTTAGAACCTTTTCCCGGATCGATTGTTTTAGATTTCAGGCAGCCCTTTAACTTTCTGTGACTAACAAATCTCCCTGCCAGGGGAGTTATTCCGCTATATTATTAATCGAGAAGGGCTGCCTTTATAATTATCTGTACTTCCCTCGAAACCCTGTATGATAACAAGCACATTCTGCCGCTTTCAGAATATGCAAAATTGCACTTTATCAGCCATTATGTAAACAAGGTGCCTGGTTCCTGGCATTGTCTCATCTATTTGTCAACGTCCTTCACAATCACATCATGAACCCCGCCTTCAATTATACTTGTAGATGATACGAGGGTAATCTTAGCCTCCGACTGAAGCTCTTTCAGTGTTGAGACTCCGCAACTGCACATGGTCGATTTTATCTTTGCCAGGGTCTGGCCCAGGTTGTCTTTAAGCTTACCGGCATAAGGGACATAGCTGTCAACCCCCTCCTCGAATTTCATTTGGCTGTTGCCTCCCATATCATATCTCTGCCAGTTTCTTGCCCTGTTAGAACCTTCGCCCCAATACTCTTTTACATAATTCCCCCCTACCAACAGTTTTCTTGTAGGACTTTCATCAAAACGGGCAAAATACCTGCCCATCATCAGGAAGTCTGCACCCATTGCCAGGGCGAGGGCCATATGGTAGTCCTGAACAATACCGCCGTCAGAGCATATAGGAATGTATTCACCGGTTTTTTTCAGATATTCATTTCTCGCCTCAGTGACATCGATCAATGCAGTGGCCTGGCCCCGGCCAATACCTTTCTGCTCTCTCGTTATACATATAGATCCTCCGCCTACTCCTACCTTGATAAAATCTGCTCCAGCCTCTGCCAGGTATAGAAACCCATCCTTATCAACAATATTCCCTGCGCCAACCAGGACACTGGTACCATAGTTTTCCCTGACAAACATAATCGTCTCCCTTTGCCATTCAGAGAACCCGTCGGACGAGTCAATGCATAATACATCAACGCCTGCCTCAATCAGCGCAGGTATTCTTTCCCGGTAGTCTCTCGTGTTAATGCCGGCGCCTACAATCAACTGCTTCTTTGTGTCAGAAAGTTCATTCGGATTTTCTATATGATTGTCGTAGTCTTTACGAAAGACAAAATACCTCAGGTTCTGTTTTTCATCAACAATAGGCAGTGTATTCAACTTGTGCTCCCAGATAATGTCATTTGCCTCACTGAGCGATATGCCGTCCTTTGCGATTATCAGGTTCTCAAACGGGGTCATAAAGTCTTTTACCTTTTTATCCTCACTGTCCCTGCTGACCCTGTAATCACGACTGGTTACCATACCGAGCAGTTTTCCCGAAGGCATGCCGTCTTCCGTAACTCCCACGGTTGAAAATCCTGTTCTCTCTTTTAATTCCAGAACATCCTTCAATGTATGTCCGGGAGTCAGGTTGGCCCTGCTTTCCACAAAACCCGCTTTATATTTCTTAACCTCCAGAACCATTTTAGCCTGGTTCTCTATCGGTTGTGAACCGTAAATAAATGACAGTCCGCCTTCTTTTGCAAGGGCAATAGCCAGTTTGCTGTCCGATACCGATTGCATTATGGCAGAAACAAAAGGGATATTTAAAGTGATCCTGGGCTTATCTCCAATATGATACCGGACCAGTGGTGCCTGTAAATTGACATTGTCGGGTGTATTGAGTTTGGTTGTCAGCCCCGGGATGAGTAGATATTCATTGAAAGTCCTTGAAACTTCCTTTGCTATTTTTGCCATGACATGTCAGTTTAAAAATTTAGCAAATTTAAGCTTTTCTCCTTCTCCGGCCATGGTTTCATTTTCTTTGTTTGCCCTCTGACAGACAGGCCAAAGGCATACCGCCCCGCCTACCCGAAGGCAGGCAGGGCCGGTCACAGGTTGTTTAAAGCATAAGCAACCGCCTTCAGGTTACGACAAAGGTTTTCTATATTGCGCCTGTCATATGAAGTACCGCGTGTCTGGCGAAGGTCATGGTTTTGCCCACGGCTACGCCCACGACCAGCTCGGGATAGAAATTATCGGCGAAGAAGCCCCCGGCAACATCTCCCGCAGCGTATAGTCCCCCGATGGCGTTCCCCTGTGCATCCATCACCTGCATGTCTTCGTTTATGCGGAGCCCGTCCATGGTTGTCAGCAGCCATCCTCCGTAGGTAACCCCGAAGTAAGGTGGTCTTCCCAGAGGAAGGAGATCTTTGGCCTGCTTGCCGAAATCCTCATCCACTCCCTGTGCAGCCATCCGGTTATACCGTTCAACGGTGGCCCTGAACTCTTCTTCAGGCAGCCTGAGCTTTTTTGCCAGCCCTTCCAGCGTCCTGGCTTTCTTTATGTATCCCTTCATCCTCATCATAAGCAACATGCCGGAGTTCATAAACCTGCCCATGCCCTCATAGGTTCTTGGCCTGCTTTTGCTGGGCACCATCCTCGAACAGCCTATGGTATGAAAACTCTCCACCTGCTTCCAGTAATTGGCGTCCCAGATCATGCAGGCCACCCCGTTCTTCTGATTCTGCAGCGGATTAAGGATAACATCATACGGTACCGATTCGTTGCAAAAGCGTTTACCATCCATGTTGACCTTCATGAAGGGCTGACTCCCGAAGAAGAACGAATCAAAGGAGCCACCTCTCCTGATGGGTAGATCTGCCTTTTCGCCCGGCCTGGCAATACCCCGGTCGAACACCATTGCCGACGGGTATTTGTCTTTTGTTCCCCCGGCCCAGATACCGGCACGGATGCCATCACCGACTGTTCCTTCCTGGATATAATGAAGGACTGATATTGCTGTGGCTTCAGGATTTACTTCAGCAACCAAACCGGCGTCAGCAACGTATCCTCCTGTACAGATCAGCACACCTTTGCTGGCATTGATCCGGATGTAACCGCCATTCTTCTTCCTGGCAATCACCCCGACAGCCCTGTTGCCCTCTTTTATTACTTTGATGAGCGGTGTGTTAAACATACACCTGACCCCCAGGCTTTTTATCTTCTTTACAAAAAACCTTTCCTCCACATAGATGCCTGCATGAATGATGGCCATCGGTCCGCCTTTAAGAAAAGGCACCACTAATTTCGTCTGCGTGGGGTAGGCCTTGAATCCGCCATGGTGTCCATCACCAATGTCGTATTCAGAGACATGCTTAATACCGTATTCTGACAATTCATCGGCCAGGAAATCAAAGGCTGCACCGCTTTCTTCCGCCCATACCCGTATGAGCTTCTCGTCCACCTTGTTGGATCCGACATACCTGGAGGGTTTGTAATCAGGACTGAACGATGGATTCTCATTTCTGCATTTGTTGCCGTAGTTTACCAGTTCTTTTATGATCTCTTCCTTATCGATCATGGCTTTTTCTCCAACTGCTCTCTGGGCCTTTGAGTTAACAGCCCCCATGTAGGGTTTGATGAACCCCACCCTCTTGTTCTTCTCAATGACAAGGGTCTTTGCTCCCAGCCTCCCGGCTGATATGGCTGCCATCATGCCTGCATTCCCGGCACCGCATATCAGGATTTCGGTCTCAATTGTATCTGTAATGGATGATAGCTGGATCTCCGGTTCCGGAACATTCCACGGACTACCGGCATCGATGGGTTTGGTTGTTGTGTGCATGGTCGGTCTCTTTGTTTTGTTGGTAATGACAAATAAAATAATTATGATACATTTGTATTTTAATTGTCAAATGTAACTTATTTTACATTAATATCAAAACCGATAATAATTCCAATATCTTTATAATACAGAATCTCAAAAGATGGTGCATATGATAAAGCAGGATAAGCGCTCAAAAAGAACCAGGGCATGGCTCCTCGATACTTTACTGGAACTGATTGAAACAAAAGAATATTCTGAAATAAGTGTTACTGAACTTACTGAAAGGTCAGACATTGCCCGGCAGACTTTTTACCGGAACTATAACACTATTGATGATATTCTTCTATTCAAGATGGATGAGATCCGTGATGAATATATGGCGGATGTCCAGAAATACCTGGAGATAAAACATGATCCGAACTGGGACTTTGAGGTTAGGCAGATGATAAATCTATGGCAGCAAAACGAAGCATTGTTCAGGGCCCTTCAGAAAGCCGGCCTTATCTTTCAGGCGCTCGATAAATTCACTGAGATTTTCTCGCTGCTTCACATGAGGGTTCAAAACCTTCAGGAGCTTGATGAAAAACATAAATACCTTGTATACTACCTTTCGGGAGGGGTTTACATGGTCTTTAACAAATGGTTCCTGAACGGGATGGATCTTCCCATTGATTTGCTGACTGATCTGTTTAAAAAGGCAGCCGAAAACGTAAACCGGATTGCCCGGGAATATATGGAAAGCCGATAATCCGGCTGATCATTCAGGCAGTAGCATTAAAAGGGTTTGTCAGGCTGCAGCAGAGGCAGATCTTTCGTATTCACCAATCCTTATGTCGCAGAGCTCCCTCACAAGGATAAAAAGCCGCTCTGCTACTGCCATAAGATACTCCACTTCGTCTTTGGTAACCCTGAAACCAGGGTTATATCGGGCTTCAACGTAAGCGGCCTTTACCAGGTTGAACAGTCTCATCTCCTCTTCCGTTTTTTCCGGGAAGAAGATCTTCTCAAACTCTTCCGAGTATTTTCTTACCGAGGCCAGCAGTTTTACGAGGTTATGCATCTTGTTGTTCTCCAGGGTGTAAACCAGGCGCATCGCATAAAATAGGTTCTCAAAGGTCTGATGCAGATTAAATGAAGCCATAGCATATTCCTTCTTATCATACATGAACCTTGTCTGGTCAAAGAACAGAATAGCCTTCTTATATTTCTCGTCAAAATACTCCTTTGCCTGTTTGGCTATCTCGTCATAACGAAGCTTCCGGCGTCTTTCCAGTTTATACCTTCCCCTGTTATACAGGATAATGCCTTCCTCCTTTATCTGGGTATAAAAATACCTGCCATCGGAAAGATCCCTGTTCAGTTTTTTGATATCCTCGTTTATGAACTGCACAGGGGTCTGCCTGTCGGCGTTCCCATGACCGGAAGCTTCCGTATTACCCGTCTCACCCACGTAGAGAATATCGTTTATACTCTGGTTCTTGTAGTAGATGGCTTCTATATTGTCAAGTTTCTGCCCGACCTCCTTGTCCTTTGCGCCGCTTGTTACGACCAGAATATCATAATCGCTCATGAAGGTCGTGCGGATTCCGAACTCCACACGGCTGTCGTACTCAACATACTTACCCGTAGCATAACTGCCGTACAGAATAATCATCTCAGTACCCGGGATTCTCTCCAGTATCATGCTTACCAGATACTTCAGATCTTCCTGTTTTTCCCTCGGCAGGTATTTGACTGATTTTTTCATGTAAACGGATTATTGCGAGCGAATAAAGGTAATAAAAGAGTGCCATTCCTGCTAAATTTTTTTTTAAATTTACTCTGTTATTCATTGAAAGTAGCGATAGTATATTCCTGTTGCCGGAAAGCCGGCAGGGTTTATCTTTACTGCAAAAAAACGTTCCTGGATGCTTGTTCATTTCTTTCCCTGATTGTTAGTTCGTGCAACCGGGGAATAACATGCCATGATCAATGCGCTGAACGGTTTTAATAACAGGAAGGATATGCCGGTCAACCGGAACAGGTAGACTATTGTCCCACGCTTCTTTTGTCTAAAACACCTGTCCCTGGGACAACAGGAACAAACACGAACTGAAATGTTACCTGAGAATATTTTAAATCTGAAGGTGTTTCCAAACCTTATTGCCAGTGCAAGTTCATTACTAAATCTGTCTGACAGACAGATATGGGAAAGATTTAACCAATATCCCATCTGCTTCATTGAGTTTTACGAGAAGGAAGAAAGGCAGAAATCAGTTGAAATCAGGTTTGACAGGGAGCAGACCTCCATCACCTGCCTGTTCGATGAGAGTGACCGGTGCGATTTCGCATTCATTATTCCCGACCATCTGAACCCCCTGACAGATTTCGTAAATTTCTTCAATGCCATTTATGATTTTGATGCCGTAAGATGCCGCTGGATACTGGCTAACGGTTTTCTCTCTCAAAAGAGATCAAAAGAGGGGGTATGCTTCATGATCAACCGCTGAAATGAAGTTGGCGGGGTGTCTGTGCAGACACCCCGTCTTTTATTTGTCATTCACGCATTGACATCTCATTATATCACTATCAGTCTCAGCCAGGAACAAACTCCCATATTCTAAGGTTATGTCAACCTGAAAATATTCCAGGTTATTCCTGCCTGAGAATATCAGCCGGGTTTTCAAGGGCGGATCTGCGGCTTACAGAGTATACTGTCAGCGAGACAAGCAGGACTACCGCTACCAGTGAGATTATGAAAGGAGGTGATCCGATTGTTATTTTAGCACTGAAATGGCTCAGCCAGTTCTTTGCTATAATATATGCCACTGGCCAGGGAAGCAGGGTACCTGCCACCACAGGCCACATTATCTGTGAGACAGACAGTGCCGTTATGCTTTGTTCAGAAGCGCCGAACACCTTGCGTATGCTGTATTCACGGGTTTTTCTTTTTGCAAACCAGACAGCCATGGCATATACTCCCGACAACGACAGGATTATGGCTATCATCCCGCAGATGCCTGTCATCCTTAACAGGTTTGCCTCTTTCTCATACAATCCTGCGACTGCCTCATCAAGACCCATATATTCGAATGTATACCCGGGATCTGTCTGCGTCAGCAGGCTCCTGATCCCGGTGATGACCCCTTTGACATCCCCATGGTATTTTACAGTCATCTCAGCACAGTTATCCTGCAGCTGAGCATATATTGCGGGTATCTTTTTGCTGCTGAGTGCCAGGAATCCGGCATCTTCCACCAGGCCGACAATCTCCATAGTCATCCCTCCGGCTCTTAACCTGGTCCCGACCGGGTGTTCCAGCCCCAGAATGCCCGCAGTGTACCTGTCAACTATGATACGGCTTGAATCCCTGTCGCTGAAATCACTGAATGTCTTTCCATCGACAAGCTTTATACCGTAACACCCGAAGAAATCATTCTTCACATTATATCCCAGTACAAACAGGCGGTTGGCAGCGGCATCATCACCCCATGTTACCGACATGGCCATATCAACGTTGCTGAAAATACTGCCCCTGCCGGTTACATTGTCAATCCCGTTCATATTCATCAGCTCGGATCTGATCATGTCATACTTTCCTGAATGCACAGGTGACATCCTGATGAGGAGCCTGTCCCGGGGGTCAAATCCCATGTTGACATTCCTGAGCAGGTTAAGCTGAAGGAATACAACTACCATCAGAAATATCAGCCCGCCGGAGATGGCAAACTGAAGGCCTATGAATATTTTTCTTATATTCTTTTTATACCGAATCCCTGTGATACGCCTTAGAAGGTTGACCGGACTTTCGCGTGCATACCTCATGGAAACAATTAATCCGGCAATGATACCCAGGGCGAGGGCAATGGCGACCACGACGGCCTGAGTTTTCCATAACCCCGGTCCGTAAAACTGTACATCAGCCGAAGTAAGCTGCCGGAAATATTCAAGGGAAATGGTTGACAGCAAATAGCCTGTGATTGATGCCAGGAACACTGTAACCATAGAATCCGCAACAAGCATAAGGACAATTTTTGACCCTGATGCACCGCTGACTTTGCGCATACCTATCTCCCTTGTCCTGGCCTCGGCCTGTGCAAGATAACAATTGACGAAATTGACTATTGAGATAAATAACACCAGGAATGACACAGATATCAGGACAATAATGCTTGTGCCGTCATCCGGTCCGTACCGGTGAAGATCGCGTAACCTTATTACTTCGCACCGTTCAGTGTTCCTTCCTGCCGAGATAAAATAACCGTCAAGCCTGGCTTTCAGGATGTCCGGCCTGACCTTTTCCTTTCCGGTCATGAGATACAGGTTCACCTTATCCCTGCCATATCCGGCGCCGTCCCGGGCCACTGGTTCCTGAACAGGCAGAAGGAAGTCAAACTTCAGATTTGAGTTAACCGGCGGGTCTTCCATAATCCCTGCTACGGTATAGAGCCTCTCCTTAACAGAAACGACCCTTCCGGTACTGTTGGTGGTCCCAAAGATTCTTTTGGATAACCTTTCTGTAAAAAAGACATTACCCGGCTCTGAAAGGGATTCAGGACTACCCGTTAAAAGTCTGAAATCAAACATCCTGAAGAAATCAGGCTCCGTATGATACCCCGCTATACTTTTAAAAGGAGTGTTATTACAGGTTATATCGGTACTTAACCCTTTAACAATACATGCCATCTCAATGTCTGAGATTTCAGCCTCAGCATAGTCATTTAAACCTGACTCAACTGCATAGGAGACTGCATCGGATCCTGATGTGGTTATCCTTGTATATATCGTATATATACGGCCGGACCGGGAATGAAATGTATCGTATGAAAATTCAAATATTATGTACGATACCGTGAGTATAGCTATCATCATTGCCAGGGAAAGACCTGTGACAGCAACAAGGTTACCACGCAGGTTTTTTGAGAAATTGCGGAAATAAAGCCTGGCATTCAGGGTGGCCCGATGGAGCCCCTTTATCGGATAATCATTCATCTCTGGTTAGATTAGTATGTGAATATTGCTTTGCACTACGATCAGACAACAGGTTGGCATACATACAACCGGGTTTGATGTACACCGGACCCGGTCAGAAAGATATCGCTTAAATCATTCCGCTCCTGTTAACCCATTGTCAACATTTGGTTAACATATGTCTCACAGTCATCAATATCGGACTCTATAAGATCTGCCGGATGTCATAAGGCAACCGGACATTTTCCTGAAGAAAACAAAAGATGTGTGGCTGTCATTAATCAATGAAATTGTTCAGTGGTTCTTACACGCTGCTTAATAATCATGCGGTATAATTACTATTTTGCAGATTTGTATACATTGATCAGGATATCCTGACAGACAAATATGAATTGTTACTTCATGCACAATGACTGAAATCAAAGGACCGGCAGAAGAAAAAGCTTTCAGTGATGCTTATAAGGGACTTTATGATAAGCTCCTGAGATTCGTCACCGGTTACATTCCCGACACGGGGGAAGCAGAAAGTATAGTCCAGAACTGCTTCACAAAGCTCTGGGAAAACCGCGGCACAGTGTTAAACGAAAAGAATCTGGCAGGATGGCTGTTTACAGTCGCCAGGAATGAATGCCTCTCCTACATATCACATTCCAGGGTGGCAGGAAAATACGAGGCATCTGTTTACCAGCGGGAACTGATTGCGAACCATCGTGCTTTGTCCCGCCTGGACTTCGATCAGTTCAACCGGTTTGACATTGAGGATATAATCCGTAAGACGCTTGAAGCTCTTCCAAAGAGATGCAGACAGGTGTTTGAACTGAGCAGGGATCACAACATGAGAAATCAGGATATTGCCAGGGAATTCAATATTTCTGTAAAAGCAGTCGAAGCACAAATTACCAGGGCCCTTCTTGCCCTGCGTACAGCCCTCAGGGAATATCTTTAATAAAAACAGGACCGCAGGTAGGGTTTTTTATTTCTGAACAGTTATTAAATAAGTTGTCATTATATGGAAAGTGAAAGAATTATCCGGTTTATACGCAATGAACTGAGTGAATCGGAAAAACCGGAGATACTGGATTGGATTGATGAATCCGAGGAAAATCAGGCAATGTACAATGATTTGAAAAACACATTGATTCTGACAGATACATTCGGCCCCGGTACAAAGAGCCGGCGTTTGACCTCAGATCATGGCACACCCGGCAGGGCCGGATCCGGAAGGTTGATCCGGATTCTCGGATATGCTGCCTCCGTGCTGGTAATAGTGACGGCAGGGTTACTCGTTTTAATCCAGCATAAAAAGATTAACATGCTTTCTCAAAATCATGTTGAATATGTGGTCCCCAACGGCCAGACTTCAAACGTTGTCCTGAGTGACGGCACGCACGTCTATCTGAACTCGGGAAGTACATTGAAATATAACGCTGATTATTCAATTGCAGGAAGAGAAGTAATCCTTGTGGGAGAAGCCTATTTTGATGTGGTGACTGATAAAAGCAAACCCTTTATTGTTCATACATCCTCTTTTGATGTTTTTGCTACCGGCACCAGCTTTAATGTCCAGGCATACTCCGATTCTGACATCTCCGACGTGACACTCCTCAGCGGTAAGGTATCGGTCGTCTCGGAATTCCTGGATAAGCCCCTGGATCTTGCCAGCGGCAACAATGTATCACTTAACCGGAATACAAACGAAGTCAGTTTATCGAAGATTGAAGGAAGTCAGTACGTCTCCTGGAAAGACGGCATCATCACCTTCCGGAATGCAAGGCTTGGCGATATCGCCAGGATGCTGGAACGGACATACAACGTGACCATAGTTTTTGCTGATGAAAAGACAAAGGATGTACTGTACAACGGAACAATGCTGAGATACAAGCCTATTGACCAAATACTTGACATACTGGAGCTGACGTCCGACATCAGGTTTGATATAGAAACCCGGGCAAATGAACCAAATCTAATAACTATAAAATGAGATTGCCTATGTAACATATACTAAAAAAAATCCGGGAGATATTGCACTATCCCCCGAACTGAATCAAACTGCCGGTTCTCCCGATCGAAACAACCGGCACAATAAATTCCCTTTTTCAAGAATTTATTCATTTGAAACACACAAAAATATGAAAAATAACCTAATTCTTTCTGTTAATCTGAAGAAAACTGTTAAACTGCTCATCGCTATGAAAATCGTCTACCTTTTTTGTACGTTGCAGATTTTTGCAGTCACCACCTACTCACAGTCTCAGAAGATAACGCTTCATCTGGATAATACTACGGTTGAGGATATCTTCAATAAGATAGAAGACGAAACGGATTACTTCTTTTTCTACAGAAGCACGGATCTGGATCAGCTTGGCAAGGTCGACGCGGACTACAATGACCTTCCGATTGCAGATGTGTTGCATGACATGCTGAAAGATACCGATTTGTCATACAGGGTTGTGGACAAATATATTGCAATAGCGCCTACCGGAAAACTTAACCAGCAATCCGACATGGGAATGCCGGCAGACGGGTACATGGTTCAGGAAAAGATAATTACGGGTGTTGTCAGGGACGAAGAGAACCAGCCCATGCCCGGTGTCTCAATATCTGTCAAGGGAACCTACCGCGGAGTCGTTTCAGACATGGACGGTAAATATGAAATAGCCGCCACGCAGCAGGATGTCATCATCTTTACTTTCCTGGGCTACGACAGCAGGGAGGAATTTGTCGGCGACAGGTCCGAGATTAATGTTGTCATGACATTCGGTGTCGAGAGACTCGAGGATGTTGTGGTGACAGGCTATCAGACCATATCACGGGAGAGGGCAGCCGGTGCTGTCAGCATCCTCAGTGCCGAGGAGTTGCAGAGGCGTCCCTCGACCAACGTGGCATCAGCGCTGGATGGTATGTTTACCGGGATGCGGGTCTATGGCTCCGGAGGCTCCCAGGAACTGACAATCAGGGGACTGGGCACCATGACCATGGGTATTGCCGATCCTCTGGTGGTAGTTGACGGCTTCGCCGTCGAGGACGGACTGAACAGCATCAACCCCAACGACATTCAGTCTATCCATGTGCTGAAGGATGCTTCAGCTGCATCTATCTGGGGGGCACGGTCATCGAACGGTGTGATTGTAATAACCACAAAGAGAGCCGAGAAGGGAATACACGTGAGGGTTAACTCATTTGTCAGCATACAGGATAAGATGGATCTCGATTATGTAAACCCGATTGCCTCTTCTGCTGACGCACTAAGATGGGAAAAGTACCTGTGGGACAATGATATTACCTTCTCTTCATTCTCCATATCAAGCAATGTTGACGGTAATAATAACCCGGCCAGCCTTGGCATCACGTTGCTGAACCTGCGTGACCTCGGGAGAATATCACAGTCAGAGTTTAACCAGAGGTGGGCAGCTCTTGAACAGGTCGATTACCGCAATGATGTGTACGACTACCTGCTGCAGAACCCCGTTATTCAGAATTATGACATTTCTGTGAACGGAGCTTCCGAGAAAAACCAGTATGTATTCAATATCCGGTACACCAATGAAGATGAGGACTTTAAGCATAACAGCAATAAGGATATTCTCACCAACTTCAGGAACATTTACAGTATCACACCATGGCTTGATTTTAATTTCAGCATTATGTCAAGGTTCATGAAACAGGACAACAGCGGCGCTTCCCTGTCTGATGTTAAGAGTATATCACCTTACGAAAGACTGGTCAATGATGACGGGACCTATGCTACAATGGTAGGCTCACATTACCAGGAATTTATCGACTCAGTGGCGGGAATTTTTCCTAAGGACTGGAATTACAACCTCCTGCAGGAGATTGAAAACCGGAGCCTGACAAGGGAACAGAATAATCTCCGGCTGCAGACATCTCTTAATTTCAAGCTACTGAAGGGCCTTACATATGAGGCTAAATTTCAATGGGAGCAGTATAAAACGGAATACAGCAGCTTCTATGGTGAGGATTCCTATTATGTACGTGACCAGCTTAACAAATGGGTCGACTATGATGAGCCGAACAGGGAGGTGCTGATGCTTTATGTCCCTCTCGGCGGTCAGCTGAACAAGAGTTACAGTTCGGTAAAGGCATTTAACTTCGGGAATCACCTGAAGTATAACCAGACAATCGGTGACCATCAGATCACTGCAGGTCTTTTCACCGAAATATCCTCACGGGTTGGTGAAACATTCAGCGCTCCGACCGTTTACGGATATGATCCGGACATGCTTACAAGCGTGGTGCCCAATGTCTATTACCCGATACACTCATATTGGGGTGCGACAAACTATACCCTGGGCGGGATGGAGTCTTCAATGACCTATACAGATAAAAGGTTCTTTTCACTCCTGGGCAACGGAGCCTACACGTTTAAAGGCAAGTATTCGTTAACAGGCAGTTTCAGGATAGATGCCTCAAACATTATTGTAAAAGATCCGAAATACAGGTACGCACCATTCTGGTCTGCCGGTGCAAACTGGAGAGCTGACAGGGAGACCTTTATCCAGGATATGGACCTCTTCTCCAGGCTTAACTTAAGATTCTCCTACGGGCACACCGGCAACGTGGTTCTGTCGACCTCTTTTGTTCCGCTGATAACGATGAGGGGTGTTTATCCCCCGACAGGCGGGGAATATGCCGTGATTGACGATTATGGTAATCCAACCCTCACCTGGGAAAGAACAAAGACGGCGAATCTGGGTATCGACTTCGCATTCCGGAACACCTCCCTTGCAGGTACTCTTGAACTGTATAACAAGCACGGGATAGATATCGTGGGAGCAATTGACCTGCCCAGACTTACCGGCACCAGCCTGCAGGAATTCAATACGGCTGAGATCCTGAACAGAGGGATAGAATTGAGTCTTAACTACGGATTGCCGGTGACTTCGGATATCAAGTGGTCTACCAGGCTTAACTTCTCCTATAACAGCAGCAAGGTGCTTAGCCTCCAGCGCGTAAGCTACGATTACAGCGGCATCAGGTCACCTCATTTTGAAGAAGGGAAACCCGTTGATGCCATTTATTCGTATAAGTACCTGGGCATGAACGCGGAGAATGTTCCTGTTCTCCAGGGCATAGGCGATGAGACATGGACGTTCAACCAGGTGGCACCTGCCACAAGTGATGACAGGGAGTATATGATATATTCCGGGAGCACGCAGCCTACAACCATGATAGGCTGGCAGAATGTATTCTCTCTTTACGGGTTTGAACTCTCAGCATACCTTACAGGTGAGTTCGGGTTTGTTTTCAGGATGCCTACCTTCAATTATCCTATCCTTACCAACTCGAAAAACACATCGACCTTACACAGCGATGTTGTAGGCGTACTCGATGGCACCACCTCGGACATCCCCACGATGCCTTCGGATGATGAGACTAACCTGTCAGCCTGGGGAGCATATGCCCAGTATCTCAATACAACGATTGAGAATGCCTCAAACATAAGACTCAGAGAGGTGAACCTTTCATATTACCTGCCCGATAAAATTCTGTCGAAGACCGGGTTAACAGATCTTAAGGTCTATTGTCAGGTTCGTAATGCAGGCCTCATCTGGACTGCCAACCAGTATGGTATTGATCCGCTCTATATCCTTAACAGCAGATCGTCAGGTGCGGCTGCCACCCCACAGTTGCGTGCAGTACCTGTTTATACCTTCGGACTCTCGTTTGAATTTTAATCGTTGATCATGTTGAACAATGGACTTGTTAAGCATAAAAATTAACAATGACACAAAACATTATAATATGAAAAGGATATCTCTCTATATAATTACATTGTTGGTTCTTGTCTTTTCCAGTGGCTGCGAGAAATTTCTTGACGTACCGCCGGAAAAGAAGAGTAACCTTGAGATAAAGACCACTGAAGGCCTTGACATGCTTCTTAACCACTACGATGTCATCTTTGACCGTAGCCGTGAAACAATCCTGGCAACAGACAATTATGGCATTTACAAAGATTACTACCTGGCCAGGCCCAGCAGGTTTGACGCTTATCTCCAGTATATACTCTGGTACCCCGAATATTGCGCACTACAGACATACTACTGGGAGAAGGAGTTCCTGAAGATAGCTTACGCCAACACCATTCTCTCCACTCTTGACGAGGTAGAGGGTACGGAGCAGGAGAAGACAATTCTGGCACAGGATGCTCATTTCCTGAGAGCGTATGAGTATTTTAACCTGGCGGTACTTTATTGTCTTCCATATTCGGATGCAACCAGGGATGAGCTCGGTCTGCCGTTAAAGAAAACCCTGGTTTATGATGAAGACATAACAAGAAAGAGTCTTGAAGAGACTATGAACTTCATTGAGGATGAACTCAACAAGGCCCTTGAAACAACCCTGTCACGTGATATCAACAGACTCTGGAGGATAAGCCTGCCGGCAGTCCAGGGGTTTGCAGCGAGGTACTATTTATATATTCATGACTACCAGAAAGCAGAAGAATATGCAGGCAAGGCACTGCAGGCCCATTCGGCCCTTGTAGACTACGAGACCTATTTTGCCCCGACGATGAGGACATATTCCTCTGGTGGTGGCACTTACGTTGCACCAAATGCAGCCACTGACTATAAGTTCGATGAGATATTATATGCCAGGGTAGAGTATAACCATACCTCGAACGCTGTTCCCAGCGAGGACCTGTTAAACCTCTTTGATCAGTTGAATGATTACCGTTATGAAGCATTTATAGTTGAAGATTACTCTTATAACAGGGCTTCTGTACCGGGATGGCCGGCATACTGGCAGTTTGGTTCCATAGGTATCCTGCACGGACCAACAACAGCTGAGATGTATATCATCAGAGCCGAGTGCAAGGCCCGAAGGGGCGATATACCAGGAGCAGTATCCGATCTGAATGAGGTGAGGTCGCATCGTTATAAAAGCGGCACCTATACCCCACTGCTCGCATCTGACTTCGCTTCTGAAAAAGCGGCTGCGCAGTTCGTTATTGACGAGAGGAGAAGGGAATTCCCGTTCACACTCAGGTGGTATGATATCAAGAGAATCAATTCTGATCCGGCAAACCTTCTGGATAAGATCACTATCACCCGCGATTTCTTTCAGTCAGACGGACTGTCGGCTGATCCGTCGGTCGACAAGACCTATACACTTGCTCCCGGTGACAAAAGATTTGCCTGGCCAATACCGAGCATAGACATCCAGTTGAGCAACGGACAGCTGATTCAGAATCCATATGATGAGCAACCGTGAAGCACTGCGTGTAACAGAAAATCACTTTTTCTCAAGTACATATGAATAAAGGTGTTTTATTACTTATCCTGCCCATATTGGTCCTGGCTGGTTGCAGAGGGAATCAATACGGGCAGGATAATCCCTTTACATCAATTGATGTAAAGGGATTATGCAAGAATCCTGATGTTGTTGCAACAGGGAATCTCTCGGGTTCTGCTCACGATGATCTTATTCTGGGAAAGGATAGCGTCATTTATGTATACAGTATCGTACGTGACTCGGCGCTCCTGCTCTATAAGGGATCGTTTGACAGCGAAGTACATAAAATATGTGTGGCAGACGCTGACAATGACGGCAGGGATGATATTGTCCTGTTGAACGGCTGGTCACGCTATAAGGATGACAAAGTTAGCCTGCATCTCGTCAGTCACTCCAGAGAAGGATGGGAACAGTCGGAGATCTTTACCAGGCAGTCGCCACGGCCACAGCCTGTCTTCCTGGCTGTAAAGGATACCGACGGTGATGGCATCCCGGAGATCGTCGCTTCATTCTTCGAATCCAAGTATATGGTGAATACGGTGACTGTAAAAAAGAGTGAAGGGGGATGGACAGAAGAAGAGCTGTTTGTTGAAAGAATGGCAACAGCCCATGACATAGGTGTACTTGACAGGACCGGACAGGTACATGTTGTCGGCAGAGTTTACGGTGACAGTCTCGGGGAAACAGGCGATGCATATATACTTACAGACGGGCATAAAATTGACCTCAATGTTTTCAGAGGAGTCAGGTCCGCTGTCAGAATAGGTGACGGGAATAATGACCGTCATAATGAGATATATATAGGAGATGGCTGGCATCAGAACTACGGTAAAATGGCAAGGGCAAGGCTGGCAGTGGTCTCGCCGGACGATACAGGGTACAGTTATAACCTTATAGAAGATATCAGGGGAGAGACCGATGTCTCACAGATTGAAGTTGCTGACATAAACGGCGACAGGTTAAACGAAGTCCTGGTATCCTGTAATAACTTCATGAGGATATATAAAAACGATGAAGGCCGTTGGCTCTGTTTCAGAGACACATCACTTACCGGGGGGTCGTTTGCTGTTGGTAACATAGCCGGAGACCGCCGGAAAGAGGTTATCGTTGCCGGCAGGAAATATGATGACGGACTCAGTGTTTTTGATTTCGGCAGGCTGCCCTTTAAAGATGACCTGGGCAAGGAGGTGATAACCGAGACGGTTCATCCCGACTCACTAACCGGCAAAAAGGCGCCGGAACTGAGAATAGTGAAGTGGATCCCGGAAAGCGCCATTGTAAAGATGCCTGAAGGGGGAAAAGTGTTCCTCCTTGATTTCTGGGCTACATGGTGCGGACCTTGTAAGAAAATGTTCCCCGCCCTGCGTAAGTTCCGGGATGAATACGGGGAACAGGGACTGACCATAATAGGTCTTACGAGACCTGACGGGAGACAGTCAGTTGAATCAATCATTGATTTTGTTAACAATGAACAGTTCAACTATCCTACCGGGATATCAGAGGAGGCATTTAATGACCTCGCCTATGGTGTAGGTGCCATTCCGCATATGGTGCTTATCGATAAACAGGGAGTCGTAAGGAAAGTATTCATTGGCACCCGCAGCGAGAGTGAGGTAGAAGATGAAATAAGGAAACTCCTTAACGAATAATGTTCTGGACCAGGCGATGACGGACATCCCTGAATGATAGTCGAATCAAACCAAATAAGATTAATATGAGACGTTTACTTACACTTGGACTGGCAGCGCTGTTTTTTATCGGATGCGGCCGGAAAGAATACACAGTCAATGGCACACTTACCGGGGTTGAGGAGGGCAGGATCCTCCTTCAGCAGTATCTCGGTCAGAGCAAATACAGGAACATTGACTCTGCAGAGATAAAGGACGGAAAGTTTATTATAGAGGGCTCGGTTGAATATCCCCACAGTGTTATTATCGGCGTTGAAGGGAGACGGAGCAAGACCTCCTTCTGGCTGGAGAACTCCGAGATAACATTCACGGCTGACGCCGATTCAATGTTCAGGGCTGCAGTTACCGGATCGGCATCCAATGATGAGTACCTGGCCTTCAATAACGATTATATAAAACCTTACAGGGAAGGCAGCCGGGAGTTGTATTCCATGTTAAATGATATTAAAATGACCGGTTCCGAAGAGGAGATAGGTAAAGCCCAGGCAAGGGCGGATTCGGCAAAAAACAGCGAGACCAGGGCAGTAACGGATTACGTAAAGAGTCATCCCTCCTCCTTCGTAGGTGCCTCGATGCTCAAATCAGTAGTCTATTACCTGTCGTGGCAGGAGCTTGAGGAGGCATACCGGGCACTTGATCCGGAAGTTGCCTCTACCGAAGACATGGTTGCCCTGAAGGAGAAGATAGAGGTTCTGAAGACTGTGGATATCGGTCAGAAAGCTCCTGACTTCACCATGGATGACCCCGACGGTGTTCCTGTAAGATTATATGATGTACTGGCCGGATCAAAGGTGCTGCTGCTCGACTTCTGGGCGTCATGGTGCGGACCCTGCCGTAAGGAGAATCCCTTTGTGGTTGATACCTTCAGTGAGTTTTCATCCCTGGGTTTCACGGTCCTCGGCGTCTCACTCGACAAGGAGCGGGAGAGCTGGATCAAGGCCATAGATGATGACAGGCTCACCTGGACACACGTATCCAATGTCATGTACTGGGATAACCCGGTAGCCAAAATGTACGGCGTATCAGCAATACCCACCAACTACCTCATAGACCATAACGGAATCATCTTAGGCAAAAACCTTCGTGGTGTAGCTCTGAAAGAAAAGGTAAAGGAGGCACTGGAAGGCAAATAGGCCGAAGGCTGTTTCACTCATAACATAAAGGGTATAGTTCTTATTTTTCTGCCAGCAGGCATCATACGATGCCTCATATCTGAGCTCTTCCGGTTTTCAGGCTAATCCTGGAAATGGGAAGAGCTCTTAATATATCCGGCATAACCAGTGAGAAAAAGTAAGGAAAGAACCTGTTACTTTTTTTGAACACAATTTGTACCTTTAGGGAGCATTATGCTGCAGAAAGATAAAATAAAAAAATAGTCGCTTATGAAGAGATCTCTACCCCTTTACACATTGCTGTTTGTTATACTTTTCTCTGCCCTCTCGCTTCAGAGTGTATACTCACAGCCCCTGCTGGTTGAAAACTTTGACTATGATGCCGGCACCTTACTGTCCGCTGTGGGTTGGAATGCTCACTCCGCAGCAGGTACTGAATCTGTTAATGTTGTAGTCCCCGGGTTATCATTTACAGGATATCCACTTTCAGGGATTGGCGGTGCAGCTTTAATTGACAATAACGGAGAAGATGTCAGCAAAACATTTCCGGTTCAGACGACAGGGACTGTCTATGCCGCATTTATGGTAAAGGTTGACGGCTCAGCCGACGGATATTTTATGCACCTGGGAGGAGACCCGATCGGCACCACATTCAGAGGAAAGCTATT
>QKGI01000008.1 GCA_003250475.1 Bacteroidota bacterium
ATGGGACCGAACGTAGCAGGTGTTATTGGCTCGGCAATAGCAGCAGGTATTCTGTTGAGCTATCTTGGATAATTTCTTATGTTTGCATAGGATACACCATCTGAGGAGATATGAAACAGGTTGTTACAGGAAATGCAGGGCCTAAAATACGGTCCGATATTGAAGTGACGTTGGAGATCACTGACTCAGGGGGCATTGAGCTTGACCTGAAATCGAGGGTGATAAGCATGTATGGCGGTGCCATCGATAAGCAGTGTCGTGAGCTGCTGGAGTTCTTCGGGATCACCCATGCACGGCTGACGATAAATGACTCCGGGGCTCTTCCCTTTGTCATTGCAGCACGCCTCGAGGCGGCCGCCAGGGCCCTTACCGGTTCTGCAGCCTCCTTCCTGCCTGACATGATACCCGAGAACATTTACCCGTCATCAAGGGACCGGTTTCGTTTTTCAAGACTCTACCTGCCGGGTAACAGTCCGGGGATGTTCCTTAATGCAGGTCTTCATTCACCCGATGGCATCATCCTTGACCTGGAGGATTCGGTAGCACCTGACCGCAAGGACGAGGCGCGTATCCTTGTCAGGAATGCGCTCCGTGCGGTCAATTTCTACGGTGCAGAACGGATGGTACGTATCAACCAGGGTCAACGCGGTCTTGAAGATCTTGAATATGTGATACCGCATAACGTGCACCTCATACTGATCCCCAAGTGCGAAGATGCTGATACTGTGAGGGCAATAGACAGGAGAATCAAAGAGATAAAGACTGAAGCCGGACAGGATGATGAGGTTTACCTCATGCCGATAATCGAGAGCGCTGCCGGCGTTGAGAATGCCTTCGGGATAGCAACTGCCTGTCCATCGGTTGTGGCGATGGCCATAGGTCTTGAGGACTACACTGCCGATCTGGGCGTACAGCGCACAAAAGAGGGCAGCGAATCACTCTATGCCAGGAACCGCCTGGTAGTTGCAGCAAAGGCCGCAGGCATCCAGCCGATCGACTCTGTCTTCTCCGATGTGGCCGACATGGATGGGCTGCTCGAAAACGTTATGTCGTCCAAGGCGATGGGCTTCGAAGGCATGGGATGCATACACCCCCGCCAGATAGCTGTGATCAGGCAGGGATTTTCACCTGCGGCAGAGGAGATGGAAAAGGCTAAAAGGATCGTGCTGGCCTATCGCGATGCACTGAAGAAGGGACTCGGGGTGGTTGCCCTGGGATCAAAGATGATTGATCCGCCGGTAGTGGCCCGGGCTGAAAAGACGATAAAACTGGCACTTCGACTGGGCCTGCTGACCGAGGACTGGGCTGAGGCCGGGGCTTAAAAAAAAGCAAAAATATTAATGCTGATCAGGAGATGAAACTGGTAGAAAACGCTGCCGGACGCATAGTACCGGATGAGATAAACGGCCGCGAAGCGGTACCCTTCAAGGGAATAGGCAAACACCGTCCCGAGGGAAGAAAGTATGCTCCCCCGGTGCCCACATGCATAGACTACCCGGAGGATAACAATAAGGTGATTCCTTCGTTGAGAGAGGCGCTTGAACGCTGCGGACTCAGAGACGGGATGACAATCTCAACTCATCATCATCTGCGTGACGGAGACCTGGTCAGTAACCAGATCTTCAGCATCGCTTCGGAGATGGGTGTTAAAGACCTTGTATGGCTCCCTTCCGCATCCTTCCCCTGCAATAACCCCGTTATTGAATATCTTGAGAACGGAACCATTAATCGTATCGAAGGCAGCATGAACGGACCACTTGGTATGTTTGTCTCTGAGGGTAAGATGAAGGGGACGGCTGTACTGAGGTCACACGGTGGCAGGGTTCAGGCTATACAGGATGGAGAGGTTAAGATTGATATTGCCGTACTGGCAGCACCTGCAGCAGACGCCTTTGGTAATGCTAAAGGTACAGGGGGCCCTTCGGCAACGGGTGTGCTGGGATATGCAAAAGCCGATTACCTGTATGCTGACAAGGTGATCATCGTTACGGATAACCTGGTCGACCTGCCATGTTTCCCGATGGAGATAGAGGGAAACTACGTAGATTATGTCGTCGTGGTTGACAAGATCGGTATTCCTGAAAAAATAGTCTCCGGTACTACACAGATAACAAGGAGTCCCGACAGGCTGCTGATTGCTGAGCTGACAGCCTCATTCCTTGAAAAGTCAGGCCTGCTACATAATGGAGCGACAATGCAGGCAGGTGCAGGAGGGACCAGCCTTGCCATTGCGGTCTTTGTTCATGAGATGTTGAAAAAGAAAGGCTGGAAACTCAGTTTCGGCTTTGGAGGCAGCACCAAATACATGGTCAGCATGCTGGAAGAGGGTCAGATGGGTTATATCCTCGACGCTCAGGCTTTCGACCTTGATTCTGTGAAATCAATAGAGAACAATCCGAACCATATACCATACCCGGTATTTAATGCCTATAACTACCATTCCAAGGGTAACCTGACCACGATGATGGACATTATGATCCTTGGGGCAACGGAGATTGACACCGGTTTCAACGGTAATGTGGTTACGCACTCAGACGGTCTCCTGCTGCACGGGATAGGAGGATGGCAGAACTGCCTTCATGCCCGCAATGTCATCATACCGTTACCTCTTTTCCGCGACAGGATCCCGGTTATTGTTGACAGGGTGACCACCCTGTGCGGTCCCGGTGAGCTTATCGACGCTGTCATTACGGAGCGGGGAATAGCAATCAACCCGCGCAGGCAGGATCTGCTTGATGCGGTAAAAGGCAAGGGGCTGCCGCTGGTGACCATCGAAGAACTCAAGGAGATGGCAGAAAGGATTTGCGGCAGGCCTGAGAAAGCTGCCTTTGATGATAAGGTGGTCGCAGCTATCAAATGGGTTGACGGCACCGTGATAGATGCAGTACGGAAAGTAAAAAGATAACCTTAAATATTTTTCATATGAACAGTTACAGATGTCCTGTCTGCGGATATATTTACGATCCCGGCTTAGGGGACGAGAATAGCGATGTACCTGCCGGAACAGCATTCGAAGACCTGCCGTCAGGGTGGTCATGCCCTGTCTGCGGTGCTCCACATGATGAGTTCGAAGAATACGATTAGGACTCCTCCTCAGGGATATGCCTCAGGACATCGATAAGCAGATCCCAGAACATCTGAACAGTCTCTATTTCAATCCTCTCTTCGGGAGTATGAGCCCCCTTGATGGTGGGTCCGAAGGAGATCATGTCAATGCCCTTGTACTTCTCAAGTATCAGTCCGCATTCCAGTCCCGCATGTATGGCTTTCACCTGCGGCACCTTACCGAACAGCTTGCGGTATGAATCTATCATCAGCCTGAGGATGGCAGAATTCATATTGGGCTTCCATCCGGGATAGCCGTCAGAGTGGGTCACTGTCGCACCGGCAAGATCAAAGCTCGCTTCAGCTTTCATCGCCGCATAGTTTTTAGCCTCATCCGAGGAGCTTCTCTGCGTGGTCACGACATGTATCTGATTGTTGCCTGTCAGCCTGATGGTTGCCAGGTTACTCGATGTTTCAACAAGATCGGGGATCTCTTTTGACCACCCCAGTACTCCGTGGGGTACTATACTCAGCGCACTGAGAAGGCGGTGTTGGGTCTGCTGGTCTATGACAGTCTCCGGCACATCAGCAGGAGTGGCTGCAACCTTCATGTCGGGCTCAAGAGGCCCGTACTCTTCCCTCACTACCTGGTTATATGATGCAGTATCTGCAAGGATATTCTCCTCATGGGCAGGGTTGAAGGTGACAGTAACGAAAGCTTCACGTGGAATGGCGTTTCTGAGATTGCCCCCCGTAAAATTGCTTATGTTAATGCTGTACTTCCTTTCAAGTTCCTGAAGAAGCCTGGCGATAATCTTTATCGAGTTGCCGTATCCCTTGTGGATCTCATCACCAGAGTGACCGCCGTGAAGCCCTGTGACAGATATGTTCATCGCCCTGAGCCCTTCGGTCACCTTCACCGGCGTGTAGGGAAGCACCGCCTGGGTATCAATCCCCCCGGCACAACCAATGAACAATATACCTTCATCTTCAGAATCAAGGTTAAGAAGTATCTGCCCGGTAAAGAAATCAGGTTTCAGATTTATAGCACCGGTCATTCCTGACTCCTCGTCAACGGTGAACAGGCATTCAATGCGGCCACACTGAAGGTAAGGGTCTGTAAGGACGGCCATCTGAGCCGCTATTCCTATTCCATCGTCTGCACCCAGGGTTGTGCCGCTTGCAGTCACCCATTTGCCATCGAGAACCGGAATGATGGGATCTTCATCCCAGTTATGCGGATGAGATGCATTTTTCTCACCTACCATGTCAAGATGACTCTGAAGAACCACCGTTTTGACCTTCTCTTTGCCCTCCGAGGCCTCTCTTATTATCAGAATGTTACCTACACTGTCTTCCCTCGCCTCAAGGTTGTGGTTATGTGCAAAATCAAGCAGGTATGCCCTTATTCGCCCTTCATTCTTTGATAGTCTTGGAATTCTGCATATCTCTTCGAAGTAACTCCAAACCTTTCTTGGCTTTATCTCCCCCAGTTCACCCATACTAAAATTGTATTACAAACATGTTAAATATGTTAAGCGGCAAATATAGTTTTTTTCCATTGCAACACTCATGAAATTTTACCTGAGGATTCTCTTTTTTTAAACACAATAAAAACTATATTTTTACGGGAAACGAAAACTGAGATAAACAACAACTAAAGTTATGGCTAAACGTACGATTGTGGCACTGCCGGGAGACGGCATCGGTGCCGTGGTTCTGAAGCAGGCTGTACGCGTTCTTGATGCGGCAGGGTTTGATGCGGAATATGTTTATGGTGACATAGGATGGGATTTCTGGTGCAGTGAGGGCAATCCTCTCCCGCAGCGTACCATTGACCTGATAGCAAAACATAAGATTGCCCTTTTCGGGGCGATTACCTCAAAGCCCAAGGACGAGGCTGCTGCCGAACTGTCGCCTGAACTGCAGGGGAAAGGTTTTACATACAGCAGTCCTATTGTTGGACTGAGGCAGCATTTCGGTCTGGATATATGCGTGAGACCCTGCCGTAGCTATAAGGGTAACCCGCTTAATTTCATCCGCAGGGGCAAGGATGGTAATCCCGAGGAGCCGATGGTTGATGTGGTTATATTCAGGCAGAACACCGAGGGGCTCTATGGAGGAGTCGAATGGTCAAACCCCCCGCAACAGGTCTATGATGCCCTGATGACCCATCCGAAGTTCCGCGATAATTTCGGATGGTGCCCGAAGGAGGAACTGGCTGTTTCAACAAGGATCTTTACAAGGAAATATACAGAACGTATTGTGAGGGCTGCCTTTCAGCATGCAGCTAAATATGGCTATAAGTCCGTAACAGTTTGCGAAAAACCTAATGTTATTCGTGAAACCTCCGGCCTCATGTGGAAAATTGCAAAAGAGATGCAGAAGAGCGAGTTTCCTTCGATACAGCTCTGGAACACAAATATAGATGCCCAGATGATGTGGCTTACAAAGAATCCCGAAGACTACGGTGTGATTGTTGCCGGTAATATGTTTGGAGATATTGTATCCGATGCATTCGCAGGCCTGATAGGTGGTCTTGGCTTTGCCTGCAGCGCCCAGTTCTCGGAAGACGGGATAGGTGTGTTTGAGCCCACTCACGGCTCTGCGCCCAAATATGCGGGCTATGAGGTGTCGATAGTAAACCCTGTGGCAATGATAGAGTCGGCGTGCATGATGCTTGACTATATTGATGAGAAGGATACGGCAGCCCGTATACGTAAGGCAATAGCCGAGGTTATTGAAGATGGAGCTGTCAAGACATATGATATGATGAAGCTTACCGGCAAGCAGGAAGTGATAGCCATGGGAGCTGCCTCTACCATAAAGATGACTGACGCAATAATCGCTCATTTAAAATAGGTATATATGACTGAGGAGATAAAAAAGCTGTGGCCCGAACTGGATTGGATAGGTGATCCGGATCTGAAAGAGAAGACTGCCCGTACATGGGAAGTGGCTCTTGAAAGGAGTGTACTGACAGCTGATGACCTTAACCGCATACCTTTTACCCTTCTCTGCGGACCTGATCTTAAAGTGACATTCATGGATCATAAGAGATGTGTTGTTCATGTAGCCAGGGAGGCAGGGGAAAAGATGAACAGCTTCTTCAGGGAAGATCTGCCGGTGAATATGGATGTTCTGATCTCCGGGGCTATACTGGCTGATGTCGGCAAGATGCTTGAGTATGAGCTTGATGCAAACGGAAAAGCGGTTCAGGGCAGATATGGACAGTATCTCCGGCATCCGTTCTCAGGTGTCAGTCTTGCCGAGGAGTGCGGTGTTCCGCCGGAGGTGTGCCACATTATTGCCGCTCATGCCCATGAAGGCGACCTGGTTAAGCGGACTACCGAGGCATATATTGTGCATCACGCTGACTTCATGACATTCCTGCCCTTTAAGAGCAGGCTGATAGTTTAAGGTCTGAAGGTCTGAGGTCTGAAGGTCAGAAGGTCAGGTGTCTCAAAGTCTGAAGGTCCTTATAAATAATTAGCCCCGCATCGCGGGGCTAATTATTTGCTGCTGTATGTCTTATGAATGTCAGGCGCTGGCCGGGTATTATTCTCCTGTCATAGCCTTCCTGACGTTCTCAAAGCCCATCTTGTCTGCCCTGCGGTCGTAGCTAAGCAGTCCGTTGGTCTCTGTTTCCACGTCTGTGGTCTGTGTATATACTGACGCGCTGAGACCCTCTTCTGCCACCATCCGTCTTACGGCTGAATAGAACTGCCTGTATTTTGCCAGAAGGTCAGTGGAGTCACTCATCTTCTCATAGCCCCAGTTCTTTTGTTCCCAGGTATGCCCGGGTACAGGAAGGCCCAGGCCTCCGAATTCACCAAGCACTATTGCCCTTCCCTTTTCTGCCGGTGGGGCGACAGGCTCGGGATAATGATGTACATCATTGACGTCGCCGGTTCCGCGGTCGGTCCAGCCCGACGCACTGTTTACCAGCCTTGTGGTATCGTACGCTGTAACATAACCGGTTACGGCAGGCGTATCGTACTGTCCCCAGCCTTCATTATATATTACCCACATCACAATTGAGGGGTTGTTAAACCTGGTGTCGATCATGCGTGTAAGTTCCTGCATGAACTGAGCCGAGTCGGCAGGGCTCTTAGAGATGTCAGCCATGTCACGCCTGATATGGTCATCACCGCTGGGCATATCCTGCCATACGATCATTCCCAGCCTGTCTGTATGATAATAGAATCGTCTGTTTTCCACTTTCACATGCTTGCGCATCATGTTGAATCCCATCTTCTTCAGCAGTTCAATGTCATATTTCATTGCATCGTCGGTCGGTGGTGTATAGAGACCGTCAGGCCAGAAACCCTGGTCGAGCGTTCCATTCTGCCACACAAATTCATTATTCAGCATGATTCGTGTGAAGCCGTCATCGGCAACACCCAGAGAGATCTTACGCATGCCTGCATAAGACTTCACCTCATCTGTCACAACACCGCCGGTAACCAGCCTTATCTTCAGGTCATAGAGGAACGGGTTCTCCGGGCTCCACAGTTTTGCATCCGGTACCGGAAGTGTTATCGGTGACCCGGATGTTCCGGACACCACAGCTAACTCCTTGCCTTCCGATATTATCGTCACCTCGGCCAGTGAGGGCGCCATGTCTACAGGAGGACATCCTTCAGGACCCTGGCAACGTTCTTCCATCACGGTGACGGTCAGGGTCCCGTTGTCAATGTCGGGGACGACGCGGAGGTCGCCTATCCAGGACTTATCCACCGGCTCAAGCCAGACGCTCTGCCATATGCCTGAAGTAGGGGTATACCATATCCCGTGCGGTTCGGACACCTGTTTGCCTCTTGGCTGCCGGCCGCTGTCAGTGGGGTCTGTGACCTTTACAACCAGGTTGTGCTTACGGCCAGGGGAGAGGTATTGGGTAATATTGCACGAGAAAGGATCATATCCACCCTGGTGACACAACACGAAATTATCATCAACCCAGACCCTTGTCTCCCAGTCAGATGCTTCGAAATTGATTATAAGCTGCTTACCATCCCATTTCTTCGGGGTAATGAAATTGTTGGTATACCAGATGGCCAGTGAGTCAGTTATCCTCAGTCCTACACCCGACAGGGCCGATTCAACCGGAAAGGGTACAAGTATCTTTCCCTGCGGGGCTGGGCGTTCATCACCTTTATCACATATGGCATAGTCCCACAGACCGTTAAGACTCATCCATTCATCCCTCACCAGCGCCGGTCTCGGGTATTCCGGCCACGGAGACGACGGGTCAATGTCTTCACCCCATACTGTATAGAGTGGGTTATCTGCAGGTTGCCAATCTGCCTTCTTATCTGTTGTACAAAGAGCCATCACCCCGGCTGAGAGAGTGAAAGCCAGTAATAATTTGTAGTTCATATCGGTAAGGTTTTCAGGATCAGCCGAGTTTCATCTTCTCAACTTCTTCCATATTGCGTTCATTATAGGCTATCTTGCCCATGGGTGTGTAGAGCCATTCAATGAGTTCATTGTACCTCTCCGTAATCTTTCCCCTGACGATCTTCATGGTTGAGTTCATCATCCCGTTCTCCTCGTTGAAGCTCTCGTTAAGCACACCGAGAGCCACAGGCAGCCAGCGATGGGGGAACATATGGCCGTACCTGCCGTTTATCCGGTACTCGTTTACCTCATTTTCGATGAGGCTTAGCACGGCACGTTTACCCTCCTCGGTTGTGGCAGACAGGTTACGATCCTCAAGATAGATCTTCAGGGCATGCTGGTTAGGAACTATCAGTGCTATTGTATAAGGTTTCTGATTGTTGTATAGCATGCACTGGTCAATATATCTGGACTGTTCGCTTATTGCTTCTTCAATTCCTTCGGGGCTGAACTTTTCGCCGTCATCTGCGATCAGCAGGCTCTTGAAACGGCCCAGTACATAAAGGAATCCATCCTGTGTAACATAACCCATGTCACCGGTATAGAGCCATCCGTCGCGGATGGCATCATGTGTGGCTGTCTCGTTTCTCCAGTACCCGTGCATGACATTCCCACCCCTGATCACTATCTCACCTTTTTCTCCGACAGGCAGTTCATTTCCATTGTCATCACATATCTTCAGGTCCATATTGTTTACAAGATATCCTGATGATCCGAGTTTGTGCTTCTTTGAAGAGTTTGAAGAGATGATGGGGGAGGCCTCGGAGAGCCCGTAACCCTGGTACATTGGTACGCCTATGGCATAGAAGAAACGCTGTAGTTCGATATCAAGAAGTGCTCCTCCTCCGATGAAAAACTCCAGTTCTCCCCCAAAAGCCTCCCGTACCTTGGCGAAGAGTATCTTGTCAAGGAGGTTTAGAAGAGGCCTCTTGATCTTCTGTATCCCGCGCCCCTTGTTATATCCTTCCTTGTTGTATGAGTATGCCATCTTCAGGGCGAAGTTGAAAAGTGACTCGGTCATCTTCCCTTTCTCCCTGATACCTTTTTCAATGTTCTTACGGAAGTTTTTTGCCAGTGCCGGTACGCTCATCAGCAGGTTAGGCTTGATCTCCTTCATGCAGATGGGTATGTTACGAAGTGTCTCCATCGGTGTCTTGCCTACCTTCACCGAAGCTATGCTGGCCCCTTTTCCCATAAAGGCATAAATGCCGGCCGTATGGGCAAATGAATGATCCCACGGCAGTATCAGCAGGGTCTTGTAGTACTGCGGTATATCCATCAGGCTGTAAGACTGGTAGACATTGGTCACATAGTTGCCGTGGGTCAGTATTATACCCTTGGGGTCAGCAGTGGTGCCCGAAGTATAGCAGATATTGGCAAAGTCCGATTCGGTAATGGATGATGTAAATTCCTCGAATACTTTCCTGTTTGAAGGAATCTCAAGCCATTCACGTCCTATCTTTCTTACCTCGTTGAAATGGATCTGCCCCTCTGAATACTCTTCCCTGGGGTCCATAAAGATCACTTTTGTTATATCCGGACATTTGTCAATCACTTCCAGGATCTTGGGAGCCTGTGTACTTGATGTTATAACCATCTTCGATCCTGAATGAACTATGCGGAACTTGATCTCTTCGGGATTCAGTTTGATCGAGAGCGGAACGTTAACACCCCCGGCGTAAAGTATCCCCAGTTCTCCGATGACCCAGCTGTTGCGGCCGTCAGCAAGAAGGCATACACGGTCTCCTTTCTTTATCCCGAGTTGCATCAGGCCGGCACCAAACTCATGTACCTGGCGCCTGGTCTCCTGATAGGTAGTTCCTTCATACTTTTCCTGCAGCTTCTCCCATAAATATATGTTCGATGCATATTTTTCCACATTTTCTTCAAAAAACCGGATAAGTGACTTCATCTTATAATGTATTTTTGAGGGTTTTTCCAAATCGCGAACTAATATAAAAAAGAATTGGGAAGCTTCGATAGCTTTGCAGAATATTCATTGTTATTTTGACCATTTATAAATATCTTTATCACGCATAATAATGAAAAACTGTCATTTATGAAGAGATTATCCCTTGTGTTTCTGGCCGTCATACTGCTTGTGACTCCCTCATGCGACTTTATGAAGAGCATCAATCCATTCGGTAAGAAAGCCAGGGAGGCTGAAGCTCTCAGGCAGCAACAGGAGGCATTCCGCGTAGCTGACTCCATCAGGGTTGCCAATGAGGCTCAGGCAGAGGCGGAGCGTCTGCGCCAGGCATCGCTTGCGGCTGAGGCCCAGAAAGAGGCAGAGGCCATGTCAGGCTACCATGTAATAGTTGGCAGTTTCCTTACTCCGGCCTATGCCGACTCATGGCTGGAGCATATAAAAGGATTCGGCTATGACGCCAGGGTGATTGAAACTGACGGTGGACGGTGGCAGCTGATCTCTGCGCAGTCATTTCCAGACCTGCATGCAGCCTGGAATGCACTTTACGGCATCCAGGACAAAATCAACAGTGAAGCCTGGGTCTACAGGCAGGAGTGATTGTCACCTGTAGATCGTAGCCGATCTGTCAGGACCGACAGAGACAATGGTTACCGGAACACCGGTTTCCTTCTCAATGTAATTGATGTAATCCTTCAGCTCAGCAGGTAGCTCTTCCCAGCTGGTACATCCTGTTATGTCACATTCCCATCCCGGTAATTCTATATAGTTCAGGCCTTCAATGTCACTGAGACAATAAGGAAGTTCGCTGACTTCCACTCCGTTGACAGTATATGAACTGCAAACCTTGATTTTACTGAACCCTGAAAGTACGTCGGCTTTCATCATAAAGAGCCGTGTAACACCATTGACCATAACTGAGTATTTCAGGGCGGGAAGGTCAAGCCATCCACAACGGCGCGGCCTGCCTGTCGTCGATCCGTATTCGTTGCCTCTGTCACGCATCAGCTGGCCGTCATCGTCATGCAGCTCGGTAGGGAAAGGTCCGCTGCCAACCCTGGTACAGTATGCCTTGAATATCCCGAATACCTCTCCCGTACGTGACGGGGCAATACCAAGACCTGTGCAGGCTCCTGCAGCTACAGTGTTTGAGGAGGTGACAAAGGGGTATGTCCCGAAATCGATATCAAGCATCGTGCCCTGTGCCCCTTCTGCAAGAATCCGCCTGTTCTGGGTGAGAGCCGAATCTATGTGATAGTCCGCGCTGACAGTCTTAAACTGACGGAGGAAATCAATTGAGCTGAACCACTCTTCTTCAAGTTGCCTAAGGTCATTGCCAAAATCATAATTGTAGCCCTGTAATACCCTGGTATGCTCCGCGACACGGGTACGGTAGATCTCCCTGAATTCATCCCTCAGCAGGTCACCGACCCTTATTCCGCTGCGCGATGCCTTGTCTGTGTAGGCAGGTCCAATACCACGGAGCGTTGATCCGATCTTTGCGTCACCCAGTGATGCCTCGTGTGCGGCGTCAAGAAGCTTATGCGTCGGTAGTATCAAATGTGCCTTCAGTGAAATAAAAAGCCTCTCACGAACCTTCTCAAGGCTGATGCCAAGACTGTCTACCTCCTTGCGGAAGACTACCGGATCAATCACAAGCCCGTTGCCAATGATGTTGATCTTACCCTCATGGAAGATACCCGAGGGGATCAGATGAAGAACATGCTTCACCCCGTTGAACTCAATAGTATGACCGGCATTGGGACCACCCTGAAAACGTGCAATAATATCATAATCAGGGGTTAACGCATCAACAATCTTGCCCTTTCCCTCATCTCCCCACTGTAGACCAAGAAGAATATCTATTTTCATTTCAGAAACTGTCAGAAGAATAATTAAAGCTCCACAAGATATGAAAAATCTTGCAACCGGATTGAAAGAACAGGGATGATACTGGTTGATAACTTTACCATGCGGCTGAAATGTTTTAATTTATAGGAGGTTGAATTTATTAAAAAAAATTATATCTTTGGTTAATAGTTTAACAATCAGATATTTAGTTACATTTTAAATTGAAACGTAAAAATGTAAATGATGAAAAACAAAACTATTAAATCATCCCTGGTGCTTATTCTCATGCTTCTGACAGTATGGAGTGCATCAGCTCAGACGGACCAGGATCTGGTCTTCAGAAAGAGAGTGTTCTCCTCAGCTGTCAACGGTCTGTATTACGGTAGTGCCCTGATAGCAATCACTGAACCTGAGAGTGCAGCAGCTGCTGCGGGTATACCTATCATAACAACCGGGTTGGGAGTTCTGGTTCCGGTTATGTTAAATGAAAAGTATCCGGTAAACATGAACCAGGTGGTTCTGACCCAGCATGGTCAGTTTATAGGATGGTTTCAGGGAGCATCCCTTAGTTTGCTTGCACTGGGAGATAATATTGATAATGGTAACAATTATAAAATTGCAGTCGGGGCAGGTGCCCTTGGCAGTATAGGATTAGGACTGCTCGGCAAGTCATTGGGGAAGACAAAGCCGTGGAGTGAGGGGCAGGCAGCTATGCTGGCTCACTGGGGAACAGTTGGTCCGCTTGTCACAACCTTTACCGCTATGTCAATAAGCTATGACCCGAGAGTCATCGGGGGATCAATGTTGCTTGGCGGTGCAGCCGGTTATTTTGTTGGAAATGCCATAAACAAAAGCGATACATTTACCCGCGGTGACGTCAGGGCTGCCGGCGAGCTTACCGTCTTAAACGGGGCACTCGGAGCATGTGTCCTGCTTGACATTGTAGGTGACAGCGATGTAGAGGTAGGAGACTGGGCCTGGTTGTTTCCGGCTGCCGGTGTGTTGTCGGGAACGCTTATCAGTCACGCATGGCTGAAGAACACTAACCTGACACCAAGGCAGGGAATGAATACAATATGGATGTCATCAGGAGGTGCCGTTCTTGGTCTTGGCATTGCTCTTCTCATTAATTCCGACAGCTTTACACCCTGGTATCTTGTTCCCTATGCAACAAGCCTCGGTGCTTATGCCTACTCGGTTGAATCAGCACGAAAAAAGAATGCCGCCCTTGGCTCAGTTTCTGATAATAACTGGAACAGATGGAGCTTCTCTTTCATGCCTCAGAACCTGTTTCTGAATGAGAAGATTGTGAAGGATGGCTTCCGGATAAACGGCAACAGCGTATTGATGCAGCCCCTTTTCTCAGCTTCGTTAACATTCTGACATAGCTGCCTGGAAGGGCTCTTTACTGTTTATTTACAGACTTGCCATAGATATATAACAGGTAATGGTGAGGCATAAATTCGTTGTCTTCACAGGCGCTTTTTATGATCTCACCTATCCTTGCATCTTTAAATTCACTGATCTTGCCTGTTTCAATATCTATAAAGTGGTCATGCTGACCTGATTGAAAGGTCTTCTCGTACTGGGCCTGGCTTCTTCCGAACTTGTGTTTGGTGACCAGCTTGCAGTCTATAAGCAGGTCAATTGTGTTATACAGTGTAGCTCTTGACACCCTGTAGTTCTTGTTCTTCATGAAGTTGAACAGGGATTCGATGTCAAAGTGCCCCTCACGAGAGTATATTTCATCAAGGATGGCAAACCTTTCGGGGGTCTTCCTGAACTCGCGGCTGCCAAGATATTCTGTAAATATCTGTTTTACTACTGTTCTGGCCTCTTCGTTCGACATATTTCCTCAGGGTGTATCATTACTCAATGAATTCTTCTATTCTTTTTACGCTGGCAATGCCCTTCACATTTGACATCTGAAGTATAAGATTGTTAAGGTCACGGGTGTGATGCACATAAAGGTCTATGGTACCCTCGAAAATGCCATCGTAAACTGAGACGTTCATATTGCGTATGTTGACATTCAGTTCTGTGGATATAATGTTTGTGACCTCATTGATCAGGCCTATCCTGTCTATCCCGTCAATGCTTATCCTGGCAAGGAAAGAGGCCAGCTTGTGTATCGTCCAACGTACAGGAATGATCCTGTTTCCTTCACTTGACATCAGTTTGATGGCGACAGGGCACTTGGGCTTATGGACGATGATAGAGTTGGAGTGGTCAAGATATCCCATCACCTCATCGCCCGGTATGGGCTTGCAGCAATCTGCAATAACATAAGAATTACCGGTGTTTGCAACATTCTCGCGCAGGAGGTAGGGATGGCTCTTATCTATTGTTCCCGGTGCCGGGCTGTTCTCTTTTTCTTCAGGGCTCTTACGGCCTGCTCCGCCGACAGCAAGCTGCCAGTACTTGCGAAGGCTACCCTCCGGGGCCCTTTTCAATACCTTCCTCAGCTCATCAAGGTTTATCAGTCCCAGACCTATGTGTGAGTAGAGCTCATCCTTGTTCAGCAACTCATAGTTGTCAAGCAGTTTCTTGATGATGTCAGAGTTAGGGACGATACCAAGTTCAGTCAGTTTTTTCTCGAGCAGGTCCCTGCCTTTCTGGATCCTGTCTGTAGACTCATCCCTCAATGCATCCTTGATGGCATTTTTTGCCTTCGCGGTATGGGCATATTGAAGCCAGTCCTTCTCAGGCCTGGCGATGTTGGAGGTGATGATCTCAACCTGGTCGCCGCTCTGCAGGGTGACGGAAAGAGGAGAAAGCTTATAGTTCACCTTGGCCCCGATGGCCTTGTTGCCTATGTCTGTATGTATCTCGTAGGCGAAATCAATTGCCGAGGCTCCTTTCGGAAGGTTGACAAGTAATCCTTTAGGGGTGAATACCATTATTTCCGATGAGAAGAGGCTCATCTTAAACTCATCGAGGAAGGTCAGAGGGTCAGACATCGGATTGGCAAGCATCTCGCGGATATGTTTCAGCCACTTGTCAAGCTCACTCTCTGTCTGTGACATGTCACCCTTATATTTCCAGTGTGCAGCAAATCCGCGTTCAGCGATGTCATCCATTCGCTGGCTTCTTATCTGCACTTCAACCCAGCGCCCTTCAGGCCCCATTACTGTAAGGTGCAGCGCTTCGTAGCCGTTTGACTTGGGTCTGCTCACCCAGTCGCGCAACCTGTCGGGCTTGGGAGTATAAATGTCAGTTATGAGTGAATATATCTGCCAGCACTGGGCCCTCTCGCTCATATCCGGACCCGGTTCGAACACTATCCTGACAGCCAGCAGGTCATATACTTCCTCAAAGGGGATGTTCTTTGACTGCATCTTCTTCCATATCGAATAGATCGACTTGAACCTGCCTGAGATGTCAAAGATGATGTTATTCTCATTCAGCTCTTCAATTATAGGCAGGCTGAACCTGTTGATGAGGGCAAGGTTCTTCTTCTCATCCATCTTTACCTTGCGTGCAATCTCCTCGTATATACGCGGATGTCTGAACTTGAAACTAAGATCCTCAAGCTCCGTCTTAATAGCGAACAATCCTAGCCTGTGAGCAAGAGGAGCATAGAGGTAGATTGTCTCCCCGGCTACCTTCATGCGTTTGTGCTCCGGCATAGAGTCAAGGGTTCGCATATTATGGAGCCTGTCGGCGATCTTTATGAGGATGACCCTGATATCATCAGAAAGGGTCATGAGCATCTTGCGGAAGTTCTCAGCCTGGAGTGAGTTGGTCTCCTTGTTGTATGTCCCTGATATCTTTGTCAGCCCGTCAATAAGAGACGCAATTTTCGGCCCGAATTGTTTGGCGATCTCCTCAAGAGGTATGCCTGTGTCTTCAACGACATCATGAAGGAGTGCGGCTGACACCGACCTCGCCCCGAGGCCAATCTCCTGGTTGGCTATACGGGCAACATTGATGGGATGAATAATGTATGGTTCACCTGAGTTACGATACATATCACGGTGCGCCTCGTTGGCAAACCTGAAAGCCTTGTCAATCAGTTCTTTTTCTCCGGCCTTGTCACAACGGTAAAGATTGTCCCTGAGAAGACGGTACTCTGATTCTATACGATCGATATCCTCAGATGTAAATATTTTTGTTTTAGTTTTAACCATCGGTTATCCCCTGCAAAGGAAAGACAAAGATACAAAAATCGGGGCATTTATTCTGACCATATTACGGCAGTATGGTTACAGTACCCGTTCTCTCAACATGACCTCCTGAAGGTGTATGAAGTCTCATGCTCCATAGGTAAACACCTGATGGTAAGCCTGCTCCATTATGACTGCCATTCCACCCTTCACCGTAATCAGTCGTGCGGAACAGCATCACACCTGACCTGCTGAAGATCATGAACTCATAATCTGACGGCACGAAAGAAAGAACCGGTTTGAACTCCTCGTTCGGACCAGGTACGGCCGGTGTGAAAGCATTAGGCACGAAGATGTTCTCGGGCATCTGTACATCAACTGCTGACGACCTGTGCAGTGGAGCACCTGCAGGCAGCCCTGGAGCTTCAGCAGTGACCATGTATGCAACCGAAGGAGCGGTGATACCCGGCACAAACAGGGAATAATCATCAGACCAGGTAGTATCACTTAGAAAGGTTACTGCCTCACTCCAGCCGTCCCCCTTGTCCCGCCACACTGTATAGAGCATATCACCCGTCACCACGGGGCTGTTCCACCTGAGTTCTATATGGGTGCCGTTAAGGACAGAAGCCAGAACAATGTTCTTTGCAGGGTCAGAGGTTATGACTGAAAGACCGCAGTTATTCACTGCCGTGACGGCATATAGATTAACTACCGCAGTGTCTGCTCCAGGCAGTGCAAAGCTGACATCACCTCCTGATCCTGTAGCGGTGGCAACTTCAGACCAGGATGAGGTTTCAGGATTGTATCTCACCACACTGAAGTTATCAATATCCGTAACCTGGTCATAACCGGCAATGAGGTCCAGGTTGCCGTCAACAACCCTTATTGCATCAATATTCACCCATCCCGGTGCCGTCTCTTTTTTACTTATGACGCATACCCTGTTTGATGCGGAGAGAATTTCAGCATTTTCTGAGGCGGTTACATAAAAACAGTATTCAGTATCAGGATCATATCCGTCAAAGATGCCGGAGGTCACTGTTGGGGCAGCCGTCTCAAATACTGCTTCCTCTCCTCCGTCACGGGCAACCAGAACGCTGTAGGCATCTGCCGGATGAGAGTTGTTTTCATAAGGAGTCCACGAGAGCAGGACCCTGCTGTTGCATGTATCATTGACGGCTGAAAGAAAGATAGTGCTGAGGCTGTTGCTCAGGGGACTGATATTAAGGGACGAATCCATGGCCGCAACAACGTAGCTGACACTCTGGTACCTTGCTGCCGACCCTGTGTGGATATACTGATAAATATAAGGGGACTTAACGGTATCGACTGCTGTGGCAGTGCTCCCGGAATAGGTATATATCACATAACTACCCACATCCGGAGAAACTGAAGGAAGCCATGTCAGGGTTGCAAAACCTGTTGCCGGATCAACAGTGACCATGTCGAGTACCGGTGATACCGGTTGTGTCTCATCCTGTCCTGCAAGGGTGAGAGTAAGTAAGACAATAGCAATTGATGTTGCTGTCAGCCTGGTGGTGTTCATTTTTCTCCGGCTATGATCTCAAAAGCATCTTCAGTATTGAAATACGTATTAAACAGCTCCTTTATTTTGCCAGGGGTGATAGTTCTTACCGTAGAGGCGAACCGTGTGTAGTAATCCAGGCCGGCATCATAGTCTATTACCCCCCGTATTGCTTCCGCAACAGCAAAGGGACCGTCAAACATTCTTGCTATCTCTCCCATGAGATGATTTCTCACAAGCTCCATCTCCTCACCGGCGATCTCTTTTTCACGCAGAGCGGCAATCTCTTTTTTGATCTCCTTCAGTGTATCCTCACGGTATATGTTGGCGACATCAGTCAGGATCACAATATACCCTATACCGTGAAAAGCTCCGGAGACGGCATGAATCCCATAGGTATAACCCTTCTCTTCCCTGATATTGCGCATCAGTCTTGATCCGAAATAACCCCCCAGGATCATTGTGGCTACCTGCAGGCTCTGGTAGTCGGGGTGATCACGGGTAATAGCTTTCCATCCCATTCTTACGGTGCTCTGCACGGTGTTTGCCATCTCACAGAACAGCATCCCGGGGCTGGCAGTGTTAAACTCCATAGGCGGGGGGGATGGTTTGTGCCACCTTTCGTTGCTGTTCCGGGAGAAATACTTTTCCAGTACCGGCAGTGCCTGTTCAGGATCTTTGCCTGCGACAGTGATATACATATTAGCAGGCCGGTAACACAGTGAATGAAGCTCACGCAGGGCATCCGTTTTAAGCGACAGGTAGTCTTGCCTGTTAAAAATACGACCGTACGGGTTGTTCTCACCGCACAGGGCCTGGTAAAAGGTCTCCCGGGCTATCACTGATGTCTTCTGCCTGCCCGTGAGAAACGCCTGCAACCTTTTCTCCATCAGCATCCGGAACTCCTTCTCCGGGAAGACAGGGTGGAAGAGCACCTCTTCAGCCAGCTCCATCACCTGGTCCAGCTTCCTCGGGAGGGTCACTGCCACCAGTCCTGCCGTATCCTTATCAGCCATGTGGTTAAACAGAGCCCCTGTGCTGTCGATCAGATTATTGAGTTCGGTGGCATCATACCTGGCTGTGCCCTCGGTAAGCATTGCGTTTGTGGCTGAAGCTGCCAGGTTCACCTTCTCCATTTTCTGTCCTGCGCCAAATACAAACTCAACCCTGAGGAGGTCAACAGTACCTTTTCCCAGGATGTAAACCGGCACACCGTTACTGAGACAGGTGGCGACGGGAAAGGATGTGTCACCTGCCGACGGAGTGATTATTGCCGGGGCTGGCCTTTCATGGCGTGTTGTCATGTCGTTTCCTGTAAATAATATAAAACACTGCAGTTCTCCGGTCTGAATGTACGTGAAGAGGCGCTGGCAATCTCTTCTTCAGTCACACTCATATAATGTTCTGTTTCTGTGTTGATACCTTCAGCATCTCCGAGTAGCTCATGAAAGGCAAGATTGAAAGCCTTGTTCGAGGCATTCAGGTATGACATGAGCCTGTGTGAATCATAGCGGTTACGTGCTTTTTCCATCTCAGCCGCAGTGATGGGCTCTGATGACAACCTGTTAAGTTCATCACTTACAGCCTCTTCTGCCTTCCTGATGTCCACGCCGTTTTTTAATCTCCCGCTGAAGATCACCAGTCCAGGATCGATCTCTCCGGAAAGGTATATATCGGCATCGCTGAACAACTCCTTTTTCCTGACAAGCTGCTCGGAGAACCTGGCTGAGTCACATCCTGCAAGGATATCCGTCAGCAGGTCGAGAACATAAAAGTCACGGCTCTGTCTTCTCCCGGTATGAAAGGCAATAAGCAGGTGGTCAGCCGGTACCTTCCTGGACACCTTCATCTCGCGACGCTCATTTTGCTCCGGTTCCCGGGGCAGAGACCGGTGGTTATGCTCCCCGGCCGGGATGCCGCCGAACCATTTTTCCGCCAGGGAAAAAACATCATCGGCTACTGTATTCCCGGCCACACAGAGTATGGCGTTGGATGGATTGTAATATCTTCTGTAGAAACGTGTTGCCAGGTCACTGTCGGCATTTTCTATATGGCTGATATCCATTCCTATAGCGGGCCAGCGATAGGGGTGAACCTTATAGGCCAGGGGCCTGAGAAGCGACATCAGATCGCCATAAGGCTGGTTAAGATACCTCTGCCGGAACTCCTCGATAACCACGCTCTTTTGTGTCATGAGTCGCTCCTCCGACAGGTCAAGCCCCGCCATCCGGTCTGCCTCAAGCCAGAGGGCAGTCTCCATGTTACTGGCAGGCAGGGTGATATAATAGTTAGTCAGGTCATTGTTGGTGAATGCGTTGTTCTCACCTCCCGACATCATCACAGGTGCATCAAAAACAGGTACTGCCCGGGTACCTTCGAACATCAGATGCTCAAAGAGATGTGCCAGTCCGGTTGCCGCCGGGTCTTCATCACGGGATCCTGCATCGTACAGGATGTTGGTGGTGACCATGGGAGTGCCGGCATCCCGGTGCACAATAACTCTCAGGCCATTGGCCAGTGTATATCGTTCAAATCTTATCATGCAAGCAAAATATTTCAAACTTACCAAAATAAACTTCAGCTATCCGATTTATTCTATATTTGTGACTGATTTGCAGCTTTTATTTATCCGGGGAACCTTGAACACTCTGTTAATAAGGAAAGTAAGGCAGTTTAAAACTTTTATTGCCGATCCTCACAGGCTCGTATATCTTCTCAGCTTTGTGGTTGGACTGATAAGCGCTCTGGCCGCTGTGGTGATGAAGAACGCCATCCACTATACCCATGTTCTCTTCACCCAGGGAGTAGTAGAAGGAGCAGGGGGTATCCTGTCGCTTGTCTATCCGCTCTTTGGTATCTTCCTTACAGTAATAGCACTGAAATATCTTGTGCGTGACAATATTTCACATGGTATCAGCAGGGTGCTTTATGCCATCTCACGACGAAAAAGCTTCATCAAGCCGCACAACAACTGGTCGTCTATCCTAACAAGTTCCCTCACCATCGGTTTCGGTGGATCCGTGGGAGCTGAAGCTCCCATTGTACTTACCGGCGCATCGATAGGTTCAAATATTGCCCGTTATTTTAACCTTAATTACAAATATGTGACCCTGCTGCTGGGTTGCGGGGCTGCCGGAGCAATATCAGGCATCTTCAAAGCTCCTATCGGCGGGATCCTTTTCACTCTTGAGGTGTTGATGCTGGACCTGACCATGTCATCAATCGTACCTCTTCTTATATCATCCGTTACTGCAGCTGTGGTAGCCTTCTTTTTCATGGGTGATAATGTGCTTTTCTCTTTCCAGGTCAAACAAAGTTTCATGCTGGCAGAGTTGCCCTATTATCTTTTGCTTGGTGTTTTCTGCGGCTTTGCAGGACTGTATTTCACAAGGGCTACAATCGGAATAGAGAAACTATATAAGAAAATAGGCAGCAGGTGGGTGAGGCTTACCATTGGCGGGCTCATCCTGGGGATGCTTATCTATCTGTTACCGGCGCTTTACGGCGAGGGATATGAAACCGTGATGCACCTCCTTAATGCTGAAGGAGGTACTATGCCGGAGATCACCATGTTAGGACTGGAACCATCTCATTTCTGGTTCTTCGCCGCCACTATGGCAGCACTGGTTCTGTTAAAAGTGGTGGCCACTGCATCCACCAACGGGGCAGGAGGGGTAGGAGGCATCGTGGCACCGGTACTGTTCACCGGCGGAGTAGCCGGTTATCTCTTCAGCAGCGTGCTAAACAACCTCTTCGGTCTCCCCCTGGTTGAGAGCAGCTTTACACTTACAGCCATGGCAGGGGTATTCGCTGCCGTACTCCATGCTCCCCTGACGGCAATATTTCTTATTGCAGAAATATCAGAAGGGTACAGCCTGCTTATCCCGCTTATCCTTACTTCCACCGTTGCATATGTGACCGCAAGACGATTCCAGAAGCACTCGATATATAATGAACAGCTGGCTGCCAGCGGTGAGTTGATTACCCATGACAAGGACAGGGCAGCGATGATATTGCTCGATTGGACCAGGGAGGTGGAAAAAGACCTCCTTACTGTTAATCCTGAGGGCAACCTTGGAGACCTTGTGAAGCAGATCGCCAGGTCAAACCGTAATATCTTTCCGGTAGTGGATGAGTTTAATATACTCGAAGGAGTGGTTCTCCTCGACGATGTACGTGACAAGATGTTTAAACCGGAGCTTTATGACAAAGTGCTGATAAGGGATCTGATGACAATCCCTCCTTCATATATCGACATTAGCGAAAGAGGAGACGCTGTGCTCGAGGCTTTCGAACAAACAGGCGCATGGAATCTCCCTGTGCTGGATAAGGGAACATATGTGGGTTTCATCTCCAAGTCGAGGATATTCTCTGCCTACCGAGAACTGCTGAGACAATTCTCGGAAGAATAATGATCTTACCCGGGATCCTGGCTACAGGCCATGCCCGGATGATTGATACATGTCGTCCCTTTACCTGGTGAAAAAGGCAGGGTACTTCATATCCGGAAAATGCGACTATTATTCCAGGGGTATCGCAACAGGCTCCCGTTCTGGCAAAAGTATGTCAATGAGAGGACGACTACTGCTTTCAATGCAATTCTTATACCGGGAAGACAGCAAAATGAGTGTCATGAATATAATGAATTTTTAAATGTATATTTGCTCAATTACTGTCCGTAGCCAACGTTTCAGTGAACGGATTATTAGAAATCGAACAAAGTATTTATTATGGAAAGAGACAATGCTATATTTGATCTTATCGAGAGTGAACGTAAACGTCAGACTGAAGGTATTGAACTGATTGCGTCAGAGAATTTTGTCAGCCCGCAGGTGCTGGAGGCGATGGGCTCCGTGCTGACAAACAAGTATGCCGAAGGTTATCCGGGGGCAAGATATTATGGAGGATGCGAGGTGGTTGACCAGGTTGAGCAGTTGGCCATTGACAGGATTAAGGAGCTCTTCAATGCTGCCTACGCCAATGTCCAGCCGCATTCGGGTGCACAGGCAAATATGGCTGTCTTTCTCACCGTGATGAAACCGGGTGACACCTTCCTCGGGCTTGACCTTTCACACGGAGGGCATCTTTCTCATGGCTCGCCGGTGAATTCTTCAGGCATACTTTACAGACCTGTGGCCTACGGCGTGAAAGAGGATACCGGCAGGGTTGATTATGATATGATGGAGGAGGTAGCTTTGCGTGAGAAGCCAAAACTCATAGTGGGAGGCGCCTCCGCCTATTCAAGGGAATGGGATTATGCCAGGATGCGCAGTATTGCAGACAGGATAGGAGCATTGCTGATGATAGATATGGCTCACCCGGCAGGACTCATTGCTGCAGGACTGCTGGATAACCCGCTGAAATATGCTCATATTGTCACATCCACAACCCACAAGACACTTAGGGGACCACGCGGAGGAATAATCCTGATGGGTAGCGACTTCCCCAATCCATGGGGGGTAACCACACCTAAAGGCGAGATCAAGATGATGTCAGCCATGCTCAATTCAGCCGTTTTCCCGGGTACCCAGGGAGGCCCGCTGGAGCATGTCATAGCTTCCAAGGCAGTGTCATTCGGTGAGGCACTGACACCTGGTTTTAAAACCTACCAGCAGAGGGTGAAAAAGAATGCGGCAGTGATGGCAGAAGCCTTCATGTCACTTGGATACAAGGTGATATCAGGAGGCACCGACAACCATTCGATGCTTATAGACCTGAGAACCAGGTTCCCGGAGATCTCCGGCAAGAAGGTGGAAAATACCCTGGTAAGGGCTCATATCACAGTCAATAAGAATATGGTGCCGTTTGATACACGCTCACCTTTCCTTACATCAGGCATAAGGGTGGGAACGCCTGCAATAACGACACGGGGACTCGTGGAGTCAGATATGCATGATATTGTCAGTTTTATTGATGAGGTACTGGTGAATATTGAAAATGAAACTGTCATCACATCTGTGGGTAACAGAGTAATCAGCAGGATGAAAGATTACCCGCTGTTTGCCATGTAGGAAATTTGTGATACATATTGTACTTTTGAGATCATGGAAAAAGTGCCCCCCCAGATTGAGGAGATGATATATGTGGTTGATGACGACCCGGTTGTTACCGGGCTGGTAGCAGCCCGTCTTGAGACTTCCGGTTACAGGGTAAAGACTTTTGCCTATGGCGAGGACTGCATTGCCGCCCTGCATGATGAAATACCTGACCTTATTATCCTGGATTTTTATTTTATCAGGGAAGGCACGATACCGATGAACGGCATGGAGGCCTATGACGAGATAGCCAGGCTGGCCCCTGAAGTACCGGTAATAATGCTCTCCGCCCAGGAGAAAGGGGAGGTGGTCCTGGAGTTCGCCCGTAAGGGGATCGCTGATTATGTTATTAAGGATTCAGACCTGATTGATAATCTCCAGATGGCAGTCAAGGATGTTCTGGAGAGATAGCTCCCTCTGCTGATGGAATGGTATATGTATCTGGCTGTCATAGCCGCAGGCCTCTTTGCCGGTTTTGTCAATACCCTTGCCGGCAGCGGGTCACTGATCACACTACCTCTGCTTATGTTTCTGGGCCTTCCCGCCAATATTGCCAATGGCACAAACAGGGTGGGGGTGTTCGTGCAGGGTATAGTAAGCAGCCTGAGCTTCAGGAAGCAAAAACTTTATGAAGATAAGGGCAGCCTGTGGATGATCGTGCCTGCTGTGGCAGGATCGCTTCTCGGGTCACTTGTGGCAGTGAAGATTAATGAAAGAATCATGGAGCTGCTGATAGGTGGGCTGCTTGTATTCATGTTTTTCATTATCCTTTACAAACCTGAGCAGTGGGTCCGTGATCACGCACTGGCAATCACCCCCGGGCGGCGGTGGCTGGTCTCGGTGATATTTTTCTTTATAGGCATATACGGAGGTTTCATACAGGCCGGCGTGGGTTTCTTCCTCCTGGCAGCACTCGTGCTGGGCGCCGGCCTCGGACTGACGAAGGCCAATGCCCATAAGGTCTTGATTGTTACTTCTCTTACCGCCATAGCGCTGACGGTATTTATCATCAGCGGACAGGTGAAATACATGTACGGCATAGTGCTGGCGATAGGGCAGGGCGCCGGCGGATGGCTTGGTTCCAGAGTGGCGGTAAGCTGGGGACCCAGGGTGGTGCGAGTTATCCTGCTCGTTGCCATCATGGCATCAGCCATGAAGCTGACAGGCCTCTTTGACCTTGTTGTAAGGCTCTTCTGAAAGGTGAGACTGCCAGGTAATTATTGCGTGACAGGACAGAACAACAGGCAACGCTATCTATTTCAGCTTGAAAATATAGGTTATCGTACCCTTCTGAATTATTGGAGCATCCGGACTGCTGTCGAACTTTGCCCTCATGGCGGCCTCGTAGGCTACCCTGAGCAGGTAGGCATCAAGTGTTGAGGATCCCTTGACACCTGCTGTGGCTTTGGTTACTGTGCCTGACCGGTCGACAGTCACCTCAACGACAACCTTCCCCTCTTCCTGGTAATCATACTTTGGCAGCGGGAGCGACTGGTGGCGCCTGCCTGCCAGGTCATACGAGATATTACTGTTGCCTGTTCCTCCTCCCGGGCCGTAGGTACGTACTCCTTCCGTGCCTGACTCGACACCCTGGTTGCCCTGACCTCCGGCTATGCCTTCACTCTCGCCTGCAGTACCTGTGTTTCCGGCATTACCGAAAGCACTGCGGGCACGGGCATTGGCCTGGTCAATACGCCTCTGCTCCTCCTCCCGTTTGAGTCGCTCGGCTGTCTCCTGCTCTATCCTCCTTTTTTCGGCCTCAGCCTCCTCGCGTCTCTTCAGCTCTGCTGCACGGGCTTCAGCCTGTCTTTTGAGCTCCTCAGGGTCAGGCTCTTTCTTCTCAACCTCCACAGCCTCCTCAAAATCCTGCGTCAGCAGGGCATCATCGGCACCGGCATCTCCTGCCGGGGGTGGGGGCGGTGGAACAGATACCGGCTGAGGGGCGGGCTCAAACAAACCGTTGCCTGTCTCGTCAAAACCGAAGTTGACAAGCAGTCCCTCTTCAACAGGCTCAGGGATATGCACCCTGAAGGTGATGAAAATAATTAGCAGGGCAAGAAGAGCATGCGTCACGGCACTTATTGCCAGACCCTGCTTCCTTTCCCTGGTGAGAGGCTCCCGGTTGCTATTTTGGTGTTGTGGCAAGAATCAGTTTATACTGGTTTTTTGCAGCAATATTCATCACGTTAACTACATACTCCACAGGAACACTCCTGTCAGCATGCAGGGAGACATAAATCTCAGGGTTGCTTCCTACCTTCGATTGTAGGGCAGCCTCAAGGTTATCCAGCATTATCGGCTGATCTTCAATGTAGTACTGAAGATCCTTTGTTATTGATACTGTGGTCATCGGGCGGGCAGAGGTCTGTGTCGCCCCCTTGGGGAGGAGCAACTTGAGCGCCGTAGGATGGACCAGCGTGGACGTCAGCATGAAAAACAACAGCAGCAGGAAGACAATGTCAGACATCCCGGCATTACTGAAATTTACGCTGACCTTATTTTTGTTAGAAATAGCCATTAGTAGTTATTTTACTGGTTCATTGAGGATATCAAGGAACTCGGTGGAGGTTGTCTCCAGCTGGAAAACCACATTTTCTACCCTGACCACCAGAACATTATAGCCGAAGTAGGCGAGGATACCAAGAATCAGACCGCCGACAGTGGTAATAAGAGCAGTATAAATACCGCCGCTGAGTGTGCTTATATCAAGACTGTTGCCTGCAAGGGACATCTCATAAAAGGCCTGGACCATACCTATGACTGTACCGAAGAACCCTAACAGCGGGGCCGCCCCTGCAATGGTTGCCATTGTCGGGAACCGCTTTTCAAGCTTGTGTATCTCAAGCCTGCCAACATTTTCTATGGCGGCTGTCACGTCGGCCAGAGGCCTGCCAAGGCGGGTGATACCCTTCTCAACCATCCTTGCCTGCGGTGAGCTGGTCTTACGACATAACTGCAATGCAGCATCAACCTTACCTTCGTACATGTAATCCTTGATGCGGTTCATGAAATTGTTGTCACTCTGTGAGGCCTTCTTGATGACAAGGTATCTCTCGACAAAAATGTACAGAGCGACAAACGAAAGAAGTGTGATGATATACATCACCCATCCTCCTGCCAGGTACAGGTCAGCCAGTGACAATGTTGCCTCTTCTCCCATTTCAGCGGTTGCAGTACCCTGTAATAAAATGCTAGCTAATATCATTGTACGTTATTTAAGTGTTAACAGTTTGACTTACTTTTTTCTATCATCGCGCGAAGATATTAATAAAACGGCCAACCTGTCCTCTAAGTATCCCTATGTTGATAAAAGAGAACCGTTGTTGAAATGTTATTGGCCATCTTTCTCCTTATCATCCCTGATCACCTTTTTTCGCTTATCCTCAGGCTTTATGAAGAGGTCCTTAAGAGTATCGAAATCACGTCTGAAAAAGATGCCCACCCCCTGGGTATAGGGGTTGGTTTTATAAAAAAGGTTATTGTTGGAGCGGTTAAAGGCCTTGAGTCGGAGCATATCGGTAAGCTTGAGCTCAATGGTGAATTCACCGCTTATGTTACTGTATTTTGTGTTGGATTGATTCCCTCCGACATCGACGTTACCATTGAGGGTCACTTTGTCATTCAACAGCTGTGTCGAGAGGGCAACCTCCACCTCCTGGTTGGTAATAAGGTTACCCGGCCTGTAGTTAAATCCGATATCAAAGTCGTTACTGATCTGTGACAGCCAGTTGCTAAGCTGGTTTGAAAGCATCTCCGTGGTGGTTGTAAATCCTACGTTTTGTGCTCCCAGGTCTGTCTGGGAGATCTGACCTCCACCCGTGTTGGGCGATGAGGCGTTGAAAAGAGCCGGGTCGGGATAGAAGCTGTTCATTACCAGAAGATAGAGAAACTGCCTGCTCAGCTCCTCCTCGGTATCTGTGGCCATCCTCAGGTATTCCCTTGTCCTGTCGTCAGCTGTAGGCAGCAGAATGTCAAACTTGATAGCCGGGTTGAGCAACTTGCCCGATAGGTTAAGAATACATTCCACAGGCAGTCTTTCTTTTAACTCGGGGAACTCCTCTTCGTTGAATATATCAGATAGAGAAGCCTTGGAGCGGTAGATTGCCCTGAGGTTAAGGTCTGCATCATCTATATTACCGTTCCAGGTAATGGTGCCTCCCTCTTCAACCGTGAAACGTTTGTTGAGTATATTACCCAGGGTGAAAAGGTAATCTCCCTCACTGATAACATAATCGCCGGCCATCCGAACATCTCCCTTTGAATTGAGGTTTATGTTAAGCTTGCCGGCACCCTTGCCTCTGATGACACCTCCGGAAGTCTCGTCAAGGATGAGCTGAACCTCGGCCTCAGGTGTTACATCGAGGTCGAAGTTAAGCTCGATGTTGCTGGTCTGGGCCTGCCTTTCAAAGAGATTCTGGTTCGTTCTGACGTCATTCTCCGTGTCTTTTAAGGGATTCATGAAGACAATATACGGGTAGTCACTCATGCTGGCAGATGAGTTGAGAGGTATAATAAACTCTGTATTGGGGGCAGTCCTGGCTGAAATATTGAAAGTAAGCTTTTCTTCATTCCCCCTGATACCTGCATAGCCTGAAGCGTAGGCAGTACCGTAGAAGATATCGCTGTCCTTGGGCCGGGTATTTAGAACAAGCATCCTGTCAAGATTGATGTCGAGACTGATACCGATCTCCTTGAAAGAGTTATGAGTGAGAATCCCGTTGATAGTGCCCTGGTTTCTTTTTTCATCGTAGATCCTGATGTTCCTGAATACAATACCCGCGGGCGAGAACCTTATGCTGTCGGAGAAACTGTATCTTGTCTGCAGGAAGTCGATCTTCATCGAGGCATCACGGGCCATCAGTGAACCGCTGAGTTCAAGCTGTTTCAGCTTCCCGCGCAGATTAACAGTACCTGATGCCAGACCATTAACACTGGAGGCGAAAGTTCTCACAAAAGGATTTAAAATATCAAGCGGCAGGTTGAAGGTGGAGATGGAGAGGTCTGCCAGTCTTGAGGTGGGTGAATATGTACCGTTTATGTCTATGGATTTGTGGCCTTGATAATCATTGAATACCTCAATAACGGCTACCTTCTTCAGGGGGTTCCATTCACTTCTTATTGAGACAATCCCGTAACTGTTGTTGTTCAGTTTGAAGTCGGTGACCTTGATATTGCTTTCAAAAAGCAGGTTATCATAAACATCTGACAGGGTTATGTCTCCTTTCAGCATGCCCTCAAACGTCATGGGAGTGGAGTTCTGAGGCTTATCTGGCTTGCCGCTGCCAAGGTTGTTGAGATATGACATGTTGAGCCCGTCGAAACTGAGCATAAGCCTGTCCCGGGGTGATGGCGACAGCCTTCCATCCAGCCTGATATAGTTGGTTTGACTGCTAAGGAGGAGATTGTCAAAATAGGCAGTGGCGGAATCTAGAACAATACGACCCGGACTAATATCCCACCTGTTGTGATTTACGGTGAGACTGGCAGGAAGTATACCGATTGTCAGCACCGGTTTGTTCAGCTCATTAAGGCTGTAGAAGCCCCTGGCCTTTATCTCTCCCAGTGTTCTGCCCCCGTCTTTATTATCCCACCTGAGACCGAGATTGATGGTATCCGGGTTACTGCCGGACTCAAGTATGAAGTTGCAGAGCTTCGAGTTGTCGGGTAACCTGATAGTGTCTGCCGTAATCTCAATGCCCATTTTACTGTTGCCTGCTGAAGCTGTGAGATGCATCCTGGCCAGAGTCGTGCCTGCATATGTTATGGCCTCAGATTTCATCTCAGCAATCATTTCCGGGCGGTCAGACCAGAAATGCCCTGTTATCTGACTCCCTTCGGATATACTTAATCCTGTTGCAAGAAACTCATTCAGTTTATCAATCCTTTTGACCCTGGCGGTGAGGGCGAACATGGCCACTCCCGGCTCTGTTCCCTGTTTCACTTCCGGGAGGCTGAATTTTGAGGGAAAAAGATTGGCTATAATGGTCCGGATGGTAGTCGATATGGCTTCAAAAGTGTATGGCCCTGTCACTTCGGCATCTGCAAAGTCGGACTTCAGCCTGAGAAGCGGGCTGCCGTTTACAATTGCCGAGGTAATAAGGAAGTCGTATATGCTCAGCTTCCCGTTAGAGTTTTGTAATGTTGAGTTTATGAGCCTCATGTCGCCTTCAAGGTTGTCAGACCTGTTGCCCTTGAAATTGGCTGTCAGCAGGGCGGAGGCTTGAAAAACAGTGTCATTCTTTACCAGATTCAGTGCATGTAGGTCAGCATGGGCAAGATTGAGGGAGAAGTCGAACTCCGGCATGCTTTTTTCAATATCGAACCTCCCCATGACCTCCATCCTGATGTTCTTATCCTTAACAGCGACATTACCATCCCATATCCTGTCAGCATACCTGCCTGATACTGCCACATTACGATAGAGGTAGTCATTGATCTCCACACTGTCAATTACACCTTTTATGTTAGCCGAAAGGTGTTTGAACGACTGCATGGAGCCGTCGATATCAGCATGCATCGATAACTTCCCGAACATATCACTGTTTCTTGTCACATAGCCGAGGTCAACATCGCTGGTCCTTAGAAATCCCTTGAAGCTGAAGGTGTTTTTCCCGTCAGGCCTGAGCGAGAGGTCGGTGGAGAAGTCTCCCCGTTCGGTGGTAAGCCTGCCGAATGTAACAAAGTTGGTTGTAAAGCCGGTGAAGCTGCCCTTGTATGAAATGAGACCCAGGTCATGGACAATGGCAGGAAGCTCCAGGGGCTTCTTATCCGGGATGACAAACTGCTCGATATCGAGAGCACTGGTTCTCATATCAGTGAAATCTATATAGAGATAGCTTTCACTGATACTGGGAAGCCCTGAGATGTCAAAGTCAAATCTCAGCCTGGTGAAGTCACCATAATCGATCTTTATATTACGGCCTTTAAGCTCCGCAACTGTTCCGTTTATCCTTCCCGAAAGGTTGACCTGTGCCCCGAGGTCTCTAAGAGGAGTAATGAAATATGCGAGGTCTGAGGCGTCAACGACCGAGCTGTTGAAAAGAAAGTCCATCCTGACACCATGGATGAAGTCCGCCCATGAAGTTTTGTCCTCAGGAAGCAGGAATATTTTTTCTGCAGAGATGGCACTTGAATCTGTCAGTATTTCAATATCCCTGAAGAACAGTCCGTTATCCGTGATCGTTGTGCTCATGTCGAGGCTTCTGGTCAGGAAGCCACCTGACTCGGCAAATGCAATTCCCCTGAGAACCATGCTGACAGAATCCGGAACGATCAACAGGTCTCTTATTTTGCCGTTGACAGAGTTGATTCTCATCTTTTTTAGATTGACGGTTCCGGGAAGGGTGCCGGTCGTGTCGCTCATGTCAGTAAGGGAGAAAGCGCCATCAAAAACATCGATATCCGGAAAGCTGATACTTGTTTTCTTTGTCGTATCGCGAATTTTGTCTTTAAAAAGGCTCTCAAGGTATTGTGTAAGGTTCATGACCCCCGTGGTGTCCTGTATCAGCCTGAAGTCAGGTCCGTAGACATCTGCTCTGCCGAACCTTAGGCTGCCCTCGGAGAGCTTTAACTCCCTCACTCCCAGGCTGAGCTTTTTTACTGCAAGCAGGGTGTCGCCGTTATGGTCTTCAAAAAGAACATCCTCCAGAACCAGTTTCCTGAAGAAAGTATAGGAGACTTTACCTATGGATATCGGTGCACCGGTCTTTTCAGTGACCACCTTCGAAAGCTTATTCACTGTGTAGGTCTGTACACCTGAAGCCTGAAGAAGAAGGAATACAACGGCAGGAACCATAATCAGCACTGCTGTTATGATAAGAAAGACGTTGCCGATTTTTTTAATAATTTTGGCCATTCAGATGCAATTCCCGCCGTAGGCGAAGTTATAAAAAAGAGTAATACAAAAATGACACCAGGAATCACGATCCTTGCGATAGAATCATCCTGCGACGATACATCGGCGGCAGTTGTCAGTGATGGTTATGTCCTCTCAAACCTGATAGCCAACCAGGCTGTTCATAAGGCTTATGGGGGAGTGGTGCCCGAGCTGGCCTCCAGGGCACACCAGGCCAACATTGTTCCTGTGGTAGACCAGGCCCTGGCTGCAGCCGGTAAAAGGGCCGGCGAGGTAAGCGCTGTTGCTTTTACCCGGGGACCCGGATTGCTTGGTTCATTGCTTGTGGGAACATCCTTTGCCAAAGGCTTTGCTCTTGCCCGCAACCTCCCGCTCATAGAGGTGAACCACCTGCAGGCACATGTTATGTCTCATTTCGTAATGGAGCATGGCAGGCAGAACCGCATACCAGGTTTCCCTTTCCTGTGTCTCCTGGTATCAGGGGGGCATACACAGCTTATCATCATGCGTGATCACCTCTCCATGGAGCTCATAGGCAATACGATAGATGATGCTGCTGGCGAAGCTTTTGATAAGTGTGCCAAGGTGATGGGACTACCTTACCCTGGCGGGCCTGTCATCGACAGGCTGGCCTCCGAAGGCAATCCTGACGCCTTCCGTTTCGCCAGGCCACGGATACAGGGACTCGATTTCAGCTTCTCAGGACTCAAGACCAGTTTTCTCTATTTCCTTCGTGACAGGGTTGCAGAGGACCCGGAATTTATAAATAAAAACCTCAACGATCTTGCCGCTTCTCTTCAGCGGACTATTATAGAAATATTGATTGGGAAGCTGGTGAAAGCATCAAAGGAGACAGGCGTAACAGAGATAGGAATTGCCGGAGGTGTTTCGGCCAACGCCGGGCTCCGGCAGGCAGCCTCGAAGGAAGCTCAAAAGAGAGCCTGGAATCTTTTCCTGCCGGAGTTGAGGTATACAACCGACAATGCGGCAATGATAGGCATCACCGCATACTACAAATACCTCAGGTCTGAGTTCACTGACCAGAGCGTAGTTCCTGTGGCACGTATTGAAACAGAAAAATCCTGAAATATGAAAGAGGGAAATACTTCAGTGCTCGTTATCGGGGCAGGAGCGGTGGGAGGTATCACCGCTGCGCTTATCAAGAACAAGGGTTACAATGTAACCGTCGTCGCAAAGTATCCTGATTATGCAAAAAGCATCAGGGAGGAGGGCCTGACACTCAGCGGAGAATGCGGTAATCTGCAGGTTGCCATGCCTGCAACAGCTTCAGTGGAGGAGGTGACAGGGAGGCACGATATCATCCTCCTCGCTGTCAAGGCAAATGACCTTTCAGAGGTGGCCCGGCAGGCTCTGCCGCTGTTGGCTGAGGATGGCTATATTGTTTCAATGCAAAATGGAATATGCGAATATGAGCTTGCCTCGCTGGCAGGGAAAGAGAGGGTAGTAGGATGCGTTGTAGGGTGGGGTGCCACCATGGAAGAACAGGGTGTCCTGACCATGACCTCGAAAGGTGACTTCATCATAGGTTATACCGACAGGGAACCGGATGAGGACCTGAAGCGGGTAGCCTCGATACTCGAAGCTGTGGTGCCGGTGAGGACCACATCCAACATCATCGGTCACCGATATTCCAAGCTCATAATCAACTCCTGCATCACATCCATGGGAGCGGTGTGCGGACTCTACCTCGGGGAGATGCTTGCCAGGAAACGGATGAGAAAGATATTTGTCAATATCATCCGTGAAGCTGTAGCAGTGGCCGGGGCTATGGACCTGAAGATAGAAGTCTTCGGCGGTAAGCTTGACTTCAGGAAATTTGTCGAAGGCAGGGGATGGCTGGCAGACATGAGACGGGATTTGACGATAAGGGTCATCGGTTTCAAATACCGCCGGCTCAAGTCCTCCAGCCTGCAGTCACTGGAGAGAGGCAGGCAGACAGAGATAGACTATCTGAACGGATTTATTGTCAGAGAAGCCGCCAGGTACGGCATCCCTGTTCCTGTCAACAGTAAGATCGTGGAGATCATTAAACTGATAGAGCAGGGTGAGCTACCGGTCAGCATAAGGAACTTTGATGACAGCGCTTTTGACTGAAGCCGTCACTCCTCAGGGAAATAAAAAGCCTCCCTGCCGGGATAGTAATAGCGCTGTCGTGCTATATTCTCCGGGTAAATGAAATAATCAATGTCAGCCTCAGCACATAGCTTTCCTTCACCATCATACAGAGAGGCTGACAGCAGCGCCCTTTTATCTTCACGGCCTGTGAGACGAGCTTCAGCAGTAACCGTGCCTTTGCTCAGGTGAACCGGCCTGAGGTATCTCACTGTCATTGTTGAGGTGACGCCTGAGGTGCCTGCCTTTACATATATGCACCATGCCCCTACCTCATCAAGCAACGTGGCAATGATACCCCCATGTAGCACATTAATATATCCCTGGAATAAGGGGGAGGGGTTCCATGAGGCATACAGCTTCTCCTCATCTTCTTCAAATGAGAGTTTCAATCCTGCAGGATTGGAGGGCCCGCAGCCGAAACACATGTTCTGATCCACGCTAAACGGATTCCTTATCTTCTTTCTTTGTGGCATCTTGTGTCTGTTTCTTTTTTCTTTGCTGGGCCAGCCAGGCGCTGAGATATAACAATGATATTACCAGATAAGCCAGTCCCGCGGTAAAGGTGACGACAGCAAGAGCCGATGAGGGCTCATCGTCCGGTGTTGCCGCTGTCTTCATACGATAGATATAGCCGAAGACTGTCATGGCCATAACGGCAACTGCCAGGGCTAAACCCAGGAATACCATCGTACCGTCAATGACATTAGTGGTCTGGTATAGCTGACTCTTTTTGAAGTCTGAGTAGGTTGACCTGGCGTATGCCTCAGCCCTCTTTCTTGCCTCAGCCCTGCGATAGTCTACCCATGCCTGGTAATTGCGCCTGGCTTCCTCTTCAGTGATATTCCTGCCGTGCGGATGTGAGGTTAGATACTCGTAAGCCTCAGTGATTCTGATAAATGCCTCTTGCGCCCCTTCTGAATGGTTGCGGTCAGGATGATACTCCATGGCTTTTCTCCGGTAGGCTTTCCTGATCTCGTCATCAGAAGCACCCTGCCGGATTCCCAGTATCCTGTAGTAGTCCCAGAGGTTCATCATAAAATGCAATCACGAAATAAGAGTTTTTTTTTGTGAGGTAAAAGTGCGATACTATTGTTTTTCCGCTGATTATTTTAATTTTGCAATTTATAATGAATCTAAATAACAGCCTGGATGGATAGTTCCCGGATCTTGTTTGCTTTCTCATTAACGCTTATAGCCGGCCTTGCCACAGGTATAGGGGGTCTGATAGCTTTCTTTGCCAGGCGTACGAAAACGACATTCCTTGCTTTTTCTCTTGGCTTCTCTGCCGGTGTCATGATTTTCATCTCGTTTACCGAGATACTCCCGCAGGCTGGTGACCTGATGAAATTATCCTACGCCGGTAATACTGCCGCATGGCTCACCTTCATCTCTTTTGTTGCTGGGATAGGTTTATCTGCGGCGATAGATAAAATTCTACCTTCTGAGGGCAATCCGCATGAGCTCAAGAGGGTTGAGCAGATGCATCCTGAGACGAGGGATCCGGATAAGCCCGAATGCAAGGGCAGGAAACAGATGCGTGCCCGTCACGGAATAAGGGACAGGAAGCTTATGCGGATAGGCACTTTTACCGCAATTGCCATCGGGGTGCATAACTTCCCGGAAGGTATGGCTACCTTCATGTCAGCAATGTCAGATGTGGCTGTTGGGCTAAGCATAGCATTTGCCATAGCCATCCATAATATTCCCGAGGGCATCGCAGTATCTGTACCGGTTTATTATGCAACCGGATCCAGGCGCAAAGCCCTGTTATGGTCTGTCCTGTCAGGTTTTTCGGAGCCGATTGGCGCTTTCGCAGGATACTTTATTCTTACCTTTTTTAATACCGACGTGAGTCTCGGGTATGTATTTGCGATGGTTGCCGGGATTATGATATATATATCCTTTGATGAGTTACTACCGGCTGCCCATAAGTATGGGAAACACCATGTAGCTATCTACGGTCTTATCAGCGGGATGATACTGATAGGACTGAGCCTGATCCTGCTCGGGTAAAACGATCCTCGTCTAATGACTCACATGTGCCGTCTCTTCAGGTACATGTTTGTGTCTGAACAATACTGCGAACAGTATTGCAACCACGAGGGCATATCCTGCGAAGGCAAACCAGATGCCCTTCCAGTCAAAGGCTCCACCCTCCAGGATAAAGTACCTGTCAAGAACTATTCCGCTTATACGGCTGCCGAGGAATGCGCCGAAGCCGTTGGTCATCATCATGAAGAGACCCTGGGCGCTGGCACGTATGTCAGGTGTGCTCTGTGTCTCCACGAACAGCGAGCCGGAGATATTGAAAAAGTCAAAGGCCATCCCGTATATGATACACGAGAGTATTATCATCCACAGACCTTCGGCAGGGTTACCCAGCCCGAAGAGCCCGAAGCGCAGGACCCACGCTATCATGCTCATAAGCATAACCTTTTTGATACCGAATTTCTTAAGGAAGAAGGGGATGGTCAATATAAAGAGGGTTTCAGATATCTGGGATACTGACATTATTATTGCGGGATATTTCACCGCTATAAGGTCTTTATAGGCCGGGATACTGGCAAAATCATGGAGGAAGGTGTCACCGTATGCATTGGTGAGCTGAAGGGCTCCGCCGAGAAGCATGGCGAAAATGAAAAAGAGGGCCATTTTCGTGCTCCTGAAAAGTTTGAATGCGTTCAGACCAAGCTCTTCTATAAGTTTCTTCTTATGCCCCCTGGCAAGAGGAGGGCATTTAGGCAGGGTGAAAGCATAGATACCCAGCACCAGTGATGCAATAGCAGCCACGTAAAACTGCATCGGTGATGTCTCAAAACCCAGCAGGCTGATTATCCATAGTGCTGCAATGAACCCGATGGTGCCCCATACCCTTACCGGCGGATACTCCCTGATGATGTCCATGCCGCTGTTTTTCATGGAGCTGTAGGCGACAGTAATGGCCAGTGCAATGGTAGGCATGTAGAACATCATTGTAAGCAACAGCACCCAGAAGAAGGTGTCAGGGTTGTTTATCGCAGGGATGATAGACAACAGTACAGCGCCTGCTATGTGAAAAAGACCGTACAGCCTCTCTGCGTTGATCCATCTGTCGGCAATTATTCCTGCTATGGCAGGCATGAAAAGGGAGGCGAGCCCCATGGTTGAAAATATAGCCCCGAAATCCGTTCCGGACCAGTGTTTGTTCTGGAACCAGTATGCTCCCACGGTGAGTAACCAGGTACCCCAGATGAAAAACTGGAGGAAGTTCATTATTATCAGCCGACCCTTAAGTCCCATAGCAGTTATTAGTTTTTGTTCGACAATCCACGAAGATAATAAGGTATTTCTTTCTTAAGAACCCCTGTGTGTAAATATTGAAAAAATGAAAACCGGAGATACCTGCTTTTACTGTCATACTGTTCCGAAGAGCCTGTCACCTGCATCTCCCAGGCCGGGCACGATATAACCCCTGTCGTTGAGGTGACTGTCAAGGGCGGCAAGGTAGATGTCCACATCAGGATGTTCCCTCTCAAGCCTGTTTACCCCTTCCGGTGCTCCCACGATGCATACCATCCTGATGGTGACGGCTCCTCTTTTTTTTATGGCGCCGATGGCCGCACTGGCGCTGCCTCCTGTTGCAAGCATGGGATCGAGGACCATTACTACTGCCTCGGAGATATCTTCAGGGAATTTGGCATAATACTCGGTTGGCACCAGGGTCTCATGATCACGTACAAGACCTATGTGACCGACCTTTGCTGTTGTGATGAGACTGGTGATACCGTCAACCATTCCCAGGCCGGCCCTGAGAACCGGCACCAGGATGATCTCCCTGGATAATTCTGACGTAAGACACGGTGATACCGGGGTGTCAATCATTACTTCACGCAAAGGGAGATCCCTGGTTATCTCATAAGCCATGAGTCCGGCTATCTCATTGACATTCTGCCTGAAATCCCTGGTGCCTGTCTCTTTTCTCCTTATGAGTGACAGTTTGTGGGTTATCAGTGGATGATTAATTAATTTAAGCATAATATATTAGATGCTTGGTGAGCTTATTTTACAGTTAATTTTCAGTACGCTATTTAATGAATTTATAGGTAAGACCAACGCCTATAACTTCTTTGAACTGTGCACGCTTGCCCAGAACCGGCTCACCCATGGAACCTTCGTCAATCTTGATAAGAACATCATCGTCATATAAAAGGAGCGTATTTACTGTTGCTGAGATAAACTCATTGACCTTGAGCACCAAAAGTGCCTCCCAGCTCACATCTATATTCTGAGGATTCTTCAGGTAATTGGTAAAAAGATCAAGCTTTGTAAGGAAGTTAACGTTCTTCATTAATTCATCCTTCTTGTATGAGATCACGGCATAGGCGCCCATCTCTGCCCTGAACCTCTTCCCGGGCTCGACGCCGAAGGCGCCTGTCGATGACAGGTAGTCGTCTGTCACGATTGTATTCTTGGAGGTCAGGGGAGAGAGAAAGAGAGAAAGGCCCGGCCCGGGTTTGTAATCCATACCGGCGGAGAAGACCAGGTATGCCGGAGCGAGCAGATCAGATATTTTTACTTCCGTGTCAGGATAGTTATACCCGGCATCCATCTGTGTCCTGAAGTTCATCAGACCCGAGTAGAACCACTTTTCGGTTGCCTGTCTCCCATATTTGGACTGGAGTTCAAACCTGTCGTCAGTCTTGACCCAGCCCAGGTCATTACCTTTTTGCAGCATCTTACCGTAACCTATGGTCAGGGTATTGTCCCATGCTGATTTTCCCTTCTTAAGGTTTGCAGCCAGGTTGACAAGGCCGTTAATTGCCACCGAGTTCTGTCCGCCGGCAGCCCAGTTAGTAAACGAGTTCTGTGACATATTGAGTGATAATACACCACTTTTGTCCCACCCGTTAAGGGTGTCCGGATCCTGACCTTTTAACCCTGACATCGAGCCTGTCAGCAAAATGCATGTTAACAATGCAATAATTTTCTTTCTCATATCATTAATACATTAAATATTTGCATAAAAAAGAATTACTTCCCTCTTTCAGAAAGAGGCTAAACAGCAGCCATTCATCAATTGTCAAGTGAACCGAAGACCTTTTGCAGCAGGGGAGTGACCCTTGCCGAGACCTCCTTTCTGATCTTCAGCTCCTCACCCTCCATCTTAAGAAAAACACCGTCAAGGGCTTTCCTGGTCAGGAAGTCATCCAGGTCTGTGGTTACAGGTTTGAATCCTGCCAGTTTTCCTGCCATACTGTTAGCTACGCTGTTCCATTTGCCGGTAAGGGTAGTCCATGACTCCCGGGCCGAAATACCTGCTATTATCTCTTTGCCGGTAGAGGTACTTATTTTTGGTTTGTACAATGCATATAGATCATTCCATGTGGTGCTCTTAAGGTATTGGGTGGCAGCGTTATCCGCACCATGAAGGATGTTATAGCCGTCTGTTATGGTCATCTGCATCACAGAACTGACAAAGATCGGGGCAACTTCCCGGGCAGCATCTTCAGCAGCCCTGTTTATGCTTAAGACAACATTCTCAAGAAGCTGGTCGCCACCGGGTATCTTTCCTATGTTATCGACAATGACCTTCGCCTCATCGGGAAGGAGGATCTTTACAGACATATCACTGTAATACCCGTTTTCAGACGACAGTTTTGCCGCTGCATTCCTGGCACCCGTAGTCAGGGCTTCCTTCAGACCGTTGACAATATCACCGTCAGTAAGTGCCTGCACTGTGGATACCGTTTCAAGGATGGTCTTCATCTGTGCACATCCTGCTAACAGCATCGCAGCCAGGATAATCATTACAATTCTATTCTTCATCTTTATCTTTTTTTTTCGGATTAATCAGATCGCCTGGTAAGGGATAAGGGTTTGTTTTTCCTGATCCGGGTCTCTTATATCCAGTATCTCTATCACAATATACTTACTCATACCTCTCCAGGGCAAAGGCTTTATATATTCCCTGTAACGCAGTTCAACGAATTTGCCGCTGGCTCTCTCGAGCATGACGGCGAGACTGTCATCTTTAATGCTGAAGTCAAATTCGTTGCTCTGTATGGCACCGGGCAGGGGAGTTTTAAAACCGGTCTGTATGAGCTTGCCTTCCCATGTCTTGAATATATATCCTTTCCTGACGAGGTAATTCAGATCGCCGGCTTTGACCCCTTCACCGAAAACAAAGTAATGCCGCCACCAGAACATAAGGGCGGCAACGAGCAACAGGATAAGCAACCCGATCCTGAGAATCTTTTTCATTATTGGCAGATTGTTATGTTCAGTTTAAACTCGAAAATTATTTTACGGAATCAACAGGTTACCTCCCGGGATAAACCGTTCCGGGCCAGTCTTTTGTATTGCAGTAGTTATGATATGACGGTTTCAGTCGTTCTTCCCGTCCTCCTTCTCACTTAGTTTATCTTTCACCTCAGCGAAAGTAGCCTTCATAGTGTCCCAGATAGACTCAGCCCCATCTTTCACTGAATCCCAGACGTCAGCGCCTGATTCCTTCAGATCATTTAACCTGGCTCTGCCCTCCTCCAGCTTAATTTCCAGTTTGTCGATCTGTTCATCGTACTTAAGCTTTGTTTCAGCCGAGGCACTCTTTGCCCTCTCTCTTAGCCTGTCAATGTCAGCTCTCCATTCATCAAGCTGATCCTGGAATCTTTTCTGATAGGTTTCTTTCTGTTCCTGGTTCTCCATGGTCCTGATATTAAAGTGTTGGTAAATCTGTTTCAAAACAACAATCAGTAGAGCCTGACTGTATTCAGCTTGTCAATGAATGTCTGGACAACAGCCTGTTGTGCATCGATCTGTAATCTCATTGCATCCTGCTCCTTTTCGTTTTTGGGTATGGAGCGGTCTGCCTGATCAATGTCTGACCTGGCTTTACGTATCTTGCTTTCACTTTTGCCAATATCTCTCTGCAGGCTCTTTCTTCTCTTCTCCAGATCCTTTATCTGCGCTGCCATGGCATCCCTGCCCGGGCCGACAGGCATGGCAATCATTTCATTGTTCTTGTACATTATCTCATTGGAGAGGAGATTTAGTTCATTATTCCTGACCAGGAGTTTCTCCTGTTCATCATTGACTGTGTTTCTCTTGTTCCTGGCTGTCTTTTGTGTTTTGGATTTATTGGACTCAAGGCTGTTAAGGTCCCTCTTGAGTTCATTCAGTATCTTTTCCTCTGCGGCAAGCTGCGACTTGATAACGTCTATATACTGTTCCCTGGCAAACTCCTTAAGTGTATTCTTGGCAGCTGTAAGCAACATATCCCCGGATGACTGGTCAAGGTACTGGTTCTTTTTCAGCTCCAGCACCACAAGAAGCCTGCTCAGGGTGTCTTCATTCAGAAGCCGGCTGTAGATGTTTACAGGTGTGGAAGAAACCTGTTTGACACTCGCACCGAATATGCTCATCTCACCGTTCTCAGTCTGTACTTTTGATTTGGTACCGGTCTCCTGAAGCTTGATCCAGTTTTTTAGAACATCATTAAAATCGGCCTCAGGGATCGTAATGTTAAACCCCGGGTATAGATAATCACCTATCCTGACACTGTCTTCGAATACTAATATCGGCTTCTGTCCGTAAATCGCCGGCATTACCGTCAGTATGGCAAGGCTGATAATAAGTAAACGTTTTTTCATTGCTAATTTAGTTTAGATCAACTTCTAAAGATAACAAATATCCGGCGAAATTGCTTACCGCCGGCTCAATTATCTTTAGTGCTCACGGCTGTATGATCGCTCAGGCCCAATGCTTTCCTTGTCGCTGTCTCACCCGCAGAGATAATCTCGGAAGCCTTGTAAAAATCATATGTGCCAAATGATTCCCGGGAAATATGAACCATTATGTCAATACTGTGATTCCTGAGGGTCAGCGATGCAATCTGGTTAAGCATTATACTTATACTACGGGTATTGAGATTGAACAGTCCTATCTCGTCCTGCCTGTTTACAGGTACATGTTTGTCTGTCTTGGAGCGAAGGCTTCTGATCCTTTTCAGGTAGGTGCTGTCTTCTTCTGTTATTTCCGTTGTCTCCGGTTGTTCATGGGGGATATCGGCATTGACATCCACAACAGCAAGAATATCACCCTCGTTACGCACTACCCTGTTTATAGGAATAGGATTTACCAGTCCTCCGTCGACAAAATAGTCTTTTCCTTTTCTAAACGGCTGGAAGACAGTAGGAATTGAAATGGATGCCCTGATGGCATCGAACAGATTGCCTTCGGTAAAGACCTTCTCCGTACCCTTTGTCAGATTTGTTGCAACGGCGCAATAGGGAATCCGGAGGTCTTCAATTTTGGTTACCGGCACTATCTCCTTCATTCTGTCAATAACTCTTTTGCCTTTGACAAATCCCTTGCTGCTCAATGTAACATCGGTAAGTTTCAGTACTTCCATTACATCGAGGGTCCTTACCCATTCCTCAAATTCCCTTATCTGTCCTGAGGCATAGATGCCTCCCACGAGGGCGCCCATCGAAGTGCCGGCTACAGAGGTGATGTTGTATCCCTCGTTCTCGAGCACTTTAATAGCACCTATGTGGGCGAAGCCTCTGGCTCCGCCGCTTGACAATACCAACGCAACGTTCTTTCCCAATTACCTGTTCGTTTTAAAGCTGTTTTTCAGAAGCTCACCTGCCAGCGATCCGAAGAACATCAGGTTTTTCCCGGGTGTTCCCGGTGTCACCTCACATCCGGCAGAGAGAATTGCCCGCCCGGCAGCCTCCTTGAAGAACGACATGCTGGTTTCTCTTATAAGCGTCTCGTCTCCATCCTGTATCACGGAAACGGGATCGCATTTCCCGGCGAAGACCTGTCGCCTGCCCAGCAACCTGACATCTTCATGTACTGAGCCTGTTCGTTGATCAATATCCACAATATCAGCTCCTGTCCTGATCACATCTGCCAGTATTGCCGATATATTACCGCAGATGTGAATCTTGGCATAGGCACCCAGCGAATGGATATGATCAACCAACGCTTTCTCGCGTGCGAAGCAGAACTCGTTATATAGTTCAGGAGAGATCAGTGAGCATACGGAATCACCTATGCCGATGCAGTGGGCACCGGCTTTTACCTGTGGCGTAATGAATGACATTGCGTTTTCAGTGATGATATCCAGGGCTTTGTGCACCTGTTCAGGATATTCATACAGGTCTGTCATTGCCATGTTTATATCCCTTATGTCACAGTACTCTGCAAGCGGGCCTTCAACCCATCCGCAGATAAAGATACTGTCTGCGGTACTGTTCCTGTACTCTGTTATCTCGGCGACACGTTCTCTCATCCGCACATGGTCCTTATAGCCGAGTACTTTCAGCCGGTCAATGTCACCGGCTTCTTCGATGGCATGACGCACTACCTTGGGGAGATCATTTTCAGGGTAGGAGAGAATATTACCGTATGCTTCGGCTTCAGCCCAGGGATCTGACATGGTATTTACCCAGTCTGACCTGAAATCAGATGCACACCTGATGTTTGCACTGCACTTATGTGCAGCGCTCAGGCAGAAATCCCTGTACTTCACTCCGGCATGAAGTGCTGCAAAGCGCATGAGGATAGGATGGAACGGCAGGCGGTCGGCTTCACTTCCCTCGATAAAAGCTATTGTTCTCTCCAGTGAATTCATGATTCTTTGGTTGCGTTATACTCCTGCTATCCTGCTTTTGTACACTGCCAGTGCTTCGTCGAGTCGCTCCCTGGCGGTGGTGTCACCCGGCACATTATGACTCGGGTGAATGTACAGCTTTACTCCTCTGTCGGCAAGTATCTCGGCAACAGTTGTGACGGTCATCCAGACACAGGTCACAAAGGCCATGGTCGAAACAGGCCCGATCTTATCCTTGTGGTTTTTCAGGGTGACAGAAGCATCTTCCAGGGGTGCACAGGTGTCAACGACGATATCAGCTATGTCAAAGATCGTCTTGCCTGAAGAGTGCCTGGTCTTCTTTCCTTCGGCGGCAGCGGCAGACCCGAATACCACAACCTTCATTCCTCTCTTTTTGGATTCCAGGGCTATGTCAATGTTCACATTGTTTATGCCGGAATGGGAGAAGAGCCACATCGTGTCACGCTCATCGAAGGTATATCCCTTCATTATCTCCACCCCGTATCCTTCCACTCTCTCCAGGAAGACAAACTGGTGAACACCCATCTCACCTGTTATATGGGTGAAGAAGCTGAGGGGTATCTCTATGATAGGGTGAAATCCTACAAAGCCACCTATCCTTGGATACATCTCCTCAATGGGAAGAGTGGCATGCCCGCACCCGAAAGTGTGAACCCAGCGGCCGCATTCAATGGAGTCAGCCATAACCGTGGCGGCCCTCCTGATATTATCCATTTGTGTTTCTTCGATCCGAGACATTACATCTCTGGAGTTTTTCAGCCATTCCAGTGCAAGCATAGTATTCAGTTTTATTTATATTTATTTGTTCAGGTTTAATCTTCTGAAGATAGCGGTTGCCAGTATGACCAGGATAGCCAGTTCGGCAAATGTAAATGAGGTAAGGTGTCTAATCCCGAAATTCTCAGCCACCAGTCCCATTGAATAATTTACTACCATGTTGCCCATCAGTGCAATAACCAGTACAAAGCTGAAAGCTGTTCCTGAGAGATGCGGGTACCTGTTGCCGACAATACCGAGCATTGTCGGGAAGCTTGCCGCCAGTCCTGTCCCCAGGAGAAAGAGCCCGGCTGCCGCCGGTATCATCGTGCTGCTCAGCCGGAAAAGGATGAGAGCCGCCATGGTGATGGCAAATGACATGTAGAGCAGGGTCTTCTCCGGCAGATGTCTTAATACGCTGCCTATCAATAATCTCATTACGGTCATGCCGGCTACATAGATCGACAGACCCATAAGTGCCGCTTCCTGAGGAGCAGATATACTCTCCATAAGATAGGTCGTGGTCCAGTTGTTTACCAGGCCCTCAAAGGCGCTCTGGAAGAAGAGGAAGAAGGCTACCAGGAGAAGGGTTGTATCCTTTAGCAGCATCCCGACCTGTTTGATTGATATGCCTTCAGCCTGTTTGGCAGGAGGGAAGCTGACAATTATGTAAATTACTGCTGCTGCCAGAGCCAGGAAACCCGTAGCCGACACGATAGCCTGAAAGTCAAATGACTTTTTGAGAACGCTGAGCAGCAACGGCATGCCCAGGGCACCGATCCCGAAGAATACCCCCAGGAGGCTCAGATCGGCACCCTTGCCATTAGTGCTGATGTCTGCAACAACGGCATTGGTGGCTCCATTGATGGCACCTCCCCCGAGACCGAAGAGGAAGACGGAGACTGTGAGTACCCAGGCAGTATGAGTGAAGGCTAGTCCTTCAAAACCTGCAAACATAAGCAGGGCAGAGGTAGCCAGCAGTATCCGGTATCCGTACCTGTCGCCTACAGGTCCGAACAGCAGTGATCCTGCTATTGTGCCTATGGGCAGTATTGAAAGGAGTGCACCTGCCTCTACGGCGTCAAGCGAGTGTCTTATTCTCAGGTCCGGGAGCACTGCCCCAAGCAGGATAAGGCCAATGCCAAAAAGGAGCATTCCCAGGCATGCTGACCAGAAAATAAGCTTTCTGCTATACGTAAGGTTCATGTTGACGTTCTGTTATCCAATATTATTCATTGCCAGGAAGCCGGCTCCATATACCCCGGCATCACCTGCAAGAGATGAAGGCTCAAAGCTTACCTGTTTGATGCTGATAGGTTGTGCCCATTTTACCGCTTCCTGCATTATGGCCGGTAAAAGCCCGGCAGCCGGTCCGAAGACACCGCCGCCGAAGATTATCTTTTCAGGGTTGAACAGGCTCACGAGGTTGGCGGATGCCATACCCCAGTACTCCACGGCACGCTCAATGATCCTTGATGCCGGCGCGTCGCCCTTATCCCAGGCACTGAAGACATCAGCTGTTGTCACCTTCCCGGCTCCTGTTCTGCGTAATGCTCCTTCATACTCTGCGTGTTTTGCCAGATAATCGGCAGCCTGACGGGCTATTCCTCCACCTGATGCATAATACTCGAAATCGCCGCAGACAGCATACCTGCTCTCAAATGAGCCCGATAGGGCCATCCAGCCGATGGCTCCTGCGATGTCACTGGCACCGCGCAAAATATCTCCGTTCACCACTATACCCGCCCCGATACCTGTACCGACTGCCAGGTAGATGGCATCTTTACAGCCTCGTGCATTACCTTTCCATATCTCTCCGGAGATGTAACATGCCCTGTCGCTCTCGATGATGACAGGTATATCCTCAGCGATGGTTTTTACCTCTCTCAGAAGGGGGTAGTCATCCCATCCCGGGATGTTGGGCGCCCAGACCGTTCCCCTGGCCCTTCTGCTTATTCCCGGCACGGAGATACCTATCGCCTCCACGGCATCACCCTGCCTGGCTGCTTTAGACAGCATCAGTGCTGCAGTAACGGTGATTATCTTCCCTACCTCAGCACCCTTTCTCTCATCAAGGGTCAGTGTCTCCCTGTCTTTTATGTTACCTTCACGGTCGAAGAGCGCAAAGGCGATCTTCGTTCCACCCAGGTCTATTCCCAAGATTGCCATAGTTTCATTTTTGAAGTTCCATCTTTCCATTAAAGCAGATACCCTGCAGATTCATATTCTCGTCGGTTATTATCAGGTCAGCCCTGGCTCCGGGAGCTATAATACCCCTGTCCTTTATCTTCAGCAACCGGGCTGGGTACAGCGAGGCCATCCTTAACGCTTCGTACCGGTCAATACCGGCATGTACAATGCAGTTTCTCACCGCCTCAAGCATTGTCAGCCTGGCACCGGATAATGTCCCGTCAGAGAGAGTGTACCTGTCATCTTTCCTGACATGCTGATAGGCTCCGTTGTCGTTTTCTTCCACCGCATCAGAAACCAGTAAAAGTCTCTCCCTCATAATTTTCTTTGCTATAGCAAGCATCTCATAGCTGACATGTATACCGTCGGCGATGATGCTGGCAAGGGCGACGTCCGAGTTAAAGACAGCTCCGGGCAGCCCCGGGTCACGGTGGTGGATTGATGACATGGCATTGAAGAGATGGGTGGTGGTGTCTATACCCATCTCAAAGCCGGCTGCCGCTTCTTTATAAGTTGCGTTGCTGTGTCCTGCAGATACGATCACAGAGGCTTTTTTCAACAAATTTATTATTTCTGACGAACACACCTCAGGAGCAACAGTCATCATCCTGATAGCGCCTCCGGCTTCGCTGAGGAGTGCATTGACATTTTCTGCGGAAGGTTTTTTTATAAGCTCCCTTGCATGTGCTCCTCTCTTTACCATACTAATGAAAGGGCCTTCGAGGTGAAGCCCGATAACGGCCGGGTGATGACTATGCCTGTATGCCATGAAAGCATCACGGTAGACCCTGTCGCTGTTAGTCGGCAATGCAATGAGGAAGCCGGTGGTACCTGTTGACACTATTGATTCTGCGATTTTCCCCAAAGCTTCAGGCACCGGGTTGGCAGAGAAGAGATATCCACCGCCACCGGCTATCTGCAAATCGATGAGTCCCGCAGAGACCATGTGACCCCGGCAATCGACGCGAAGGGCATCATCATCCGGTGTGTCACCATCGGCAAAACCTGTTATACGGTCGTCTTCAGTCACAAGCACCCTGTCACGTACCAGCTCCCGGCCTGTAAAAAACTTCGCGTTATAAAAGATTGTCCTCATAAGGTTATCCCGTAACAGTCAGATCAATTTCTTTTAATCATTCAAACAGTCTTCTCATCAGACTTCCAGAAAAAACGGATCTTTTCCTGAATTGTGTCAGCAACGAATCATTTATAGACTGCAGCCGAACGGCCATCTCCTTCAGCCTGAAGAATCCTGTTTCCCCCATTGCGTCAATAAAAGCAACTCCGTAAAGGCTAAGGACATTCTCTTTATTGTCCAGCTTTGCCGGCATGATTTTTCTTTTGAACCTTTTGTATTCAGGTGCAAATATCCTGAATATTCTGCCCAGATCCCTTACCGAGGCTATATGATATCCGCAATTATCACAACGGTATGCCGTGAAGTAGTTGTTCCTGAAGATAGTCTTGGGTGCTGCAGAACTGCAATAGGGGCAAATGAGGTCACCGGCCGGCTCTTCAGAAGCATTGTTGAAAAATGAGATGAAAGCGGGCCTGAAAGGAGAGAGGATGTTTGTGTATTGCACCACCTTCAGATTCTGATAAAGAATAAGGTATAGATACGGCAGTAAAAGGAAGTTGTAAAAGGGACTGAATGCCAGGGCGTCAAAGACACCATGAAGCATGCTTGCTACCAGCAATGCAAAGACAACAAGGGTGAAAGGCTTGTTCTCCTTCTTGTACCTGTACCATGCATAGCCGATGATCACACTGAAGGCGATATGCGCCGGTGTGCTTATGAAGGCCCTGAAAACCAGAAGATACTGGCTGTTCTCTCCGGCATTGGCATAGAAGAAGTTCTCGATGATTGAGAATCCCAGGGCTACGCAGGCCATATAAATTATTCCGTCGGTCAGCTCGTTGAATTGTCTCCTGACAAGATTATAGACAATCACCAGTCCCGCCAGTTTGGCAAATTCCTCAACCGGGCCTATGACAAGGAATGAACCGATGGTGTTGCTGATAAGGCTTGAGTTGATGCCTGCCATCTCAAGCAACTCGTAAATGACAAGTGCAATAATTACCGATGATACGCCGCCGGCAAAAAAGGCAAGCAGCATAGCAACAAAAGTCTCCTTCTCGTATATATCAAAACTCCTGATCCAGGTAATGATGATGACGCCGATTACAGCTGACAGAAAGACACTCAGGACAAAGAAGCTCATAGGCCTGTTAAAAAGCAGTTACAATTCTTCCGTGAATAACAACCTTCCTTTTTACTTCGTTTTCTTCAGATCAAGGTCGTGAAAATCGTAGCTGAAGTCCGTAAGCGGTGAGATTGCTTCCATTCTCAGGGATTCGGGCTTCCCCTCCCTGTCAAGGCAGAAAACGGCATAAGCATCGGCATCCAGGGTCCTGTCGTCCCATCTGACGATAAACGTATTACCCGTATAATAAAGCATGTCACCCCTGAGTCTGGGTGAGTTTACCGACCTGAACCTTAGTTTGCTGCCGCTCTGTGAGATGATTATATCACCGAACCAGTTGTCGGTGTATGTCCCGGTATATGCCATGACATCGACCGGTTGTTTTGCCCGGGCACGCTGGGCTTCAACCTTAGCCCAGACCTCGTCAGTGATCTTTTTTGCCGCTGCCTCGCTTCTCAGCGTATTCTCCCTGAGCATTTCCACCCAGTCGTTACCCCTGACACCCAGGTAGCCGTCTTTGATAGCGTTGGTGACAGCTGTAAAGGCAGCACCTGCCTGCTGATTTGTGAAGACAATGATACCCAGTTTAAGCTCTGGTAACAGGGTAACCTGGGTCACAATACCCATAAGTCCACCGGTGTGGGAGGCCTGGAAGTATCCGCAGACATCAGTGAGGCGCCATCCCAGGCCGTACCCTGCGAAATGACTTCTGTAAGGACCGCCGTCTCTGACAGGTATTATGGTCTGTGGTGTCCACATCTCACGGTGGACTCTTTCGCTGAATATCTGTTTATTCTTGTCCTCGCCGTACCTTCCGTCATTCATCTGCATGATTACCCACTTGCTCATGTCGGCCACACTGCTGAAAATACCTCCGGCAGGGTTGTGGACGTCACTCTCATGCTTCGGCACTACCTGCAGCACACCATCGACAGGAACATGGGCGTCAATGATGTTCGACCTGTCTTTCAGCCTGTTGATTGAAGCAACAGAATGGTCCATACCCAGGGGGCGCATTATGTTCTCCTCAATAAAATCCTCCCAGCTCATGCCTGAGACTCTCTCAACCACCACTCCGGCAACTATGTAAAGCAGGTTGTCATAATCATATTTTGTGCGGAAAGGTGAAGTCTGTTTCAGGTATCTCAGGTTGTGAATGATATCATTTCGTGTGAAGGAGGCCGAATCAGGCCACATCATAAGATCACCGGCACCCAGGCCCATACCGCTGCGATGGGTAAGGAGATCCTTGATATTAAAATCTTCAGTCACATATGAGTTATATAACCTGAATTCCGGGATGATATCTGTCACTTTGGTTTCCCATGTCAGTTTTCCCTCATCGATGAGGATACCCAGTGCGGCAGAGGTAAAGGCTTTGGAATTGGATGCTATACCAAAGAGAGTGTTTTCATCCATCTTTTTCCCTGTGGCTATCGAACTGACGCCATAACCTTTCATATGCACAACCTTGCCGTCCTTAACCACGGCAACGGCAATACCGGGAACATTGAAAGCCTGCATGGTCTGCTCGGTGATCTTATCTATCTCCTTTGACGTAAGGGGTTGAGAGTAAGAGGTTAAATAGACCAGCAGCAATAACGAAAGGGAAACGATCTTTTTCATCTTTGATTTCATTTGAAATTGAGCGATTAAAGTTAGTATTATTGGCGTTATTATGATACATGCATAAATGTCGTGACTGAAGTTTTTAATGTCAGCCACGCAGAACCTGTGACAGGTGACCGGGTTAAAAATATCATCCGGGGCCATACCTACCCGCACAGTATGGTGAAACTGACCATTTTTTCCCGGTTCTTCATTAAATCTTCATAAATGGAATTATAATTTTCGATGTTAAATTTTTGATGCAGAACGGATCCTAAGTATTCGCGAAGCAACATACCTACTTTCTTTCCATAAGTCCGTTTTAATGCTGAGAAGACTGCCGGTACCCCAATCCGGTGGTCTTCCGTTTTTTGCCGTTTTCCTTGTTTTTTTCAGGGATTTTCTTATCTTGCTAAAGAGTGGCAACATGCAGTGGATCATGCAAGGCTCAGGAACAAAAGAGTGCTACACAGTTGCCGTTCTCGGGGCAGGCCATGGAGGTATGGCGATGGCTGCTCATCTGGCGCTGATGGGGCATAAGGTCAACCTGTTCAACAGGGGAGAAGAGCGACTTTGGGGTGTGCGGTCCTCAGGTGCTATTGAGATCATAGGTGAGGTTGAGGGCTTCGGAGAGCTGAATATGGCCACCACCTTAATCGGAGAGGCAATTAAGGGTGTGGAGCTTGTGATGGTCGTGGTACCGGCCTTTGGCCACCGCTGGATGGCTGAACAGATTGCACCGCATCTTGTTGACGGACAGATAATAGTACTTCATCCGGGCAGAACCCTGGGGGCTCTTGAGTTCAGGCAGGTATTGACGGCGGCAGGCGTGAAGGCGGATGTCATTATTGCTGAGGCCCAGACATTTATTTATGCTTCCCGTGCTACCGGTCCGTCACAGGTACGTATATTCAGGATCAAGCACTCAATACCTGTTGCCTCGTTGAGGGCTCACCTGATACCAAGGGTGATTGAGAGCCTGAGGCGATTCTACCCGCAGTTTGTACCTGGAGATAATATCTTTAAGACAAGCTTTGAAAATGTAGGGAGCGTATTTCACCCGGCTCTATGCGTTATGAACGCCGGCTGGATTGAAAACGAGGTCGACTTTCAGTTTTACCATGAAGGCGTCACCTCCTCTGTCGCAAAAATACTCGAGAGGATAGATGATGAGCGTGTCAGGGTTGCAGAGGCCCTGGGTATCAGGGCTATCACCGCCAGGCAGTGGCTCTACATGGCATACAGCACCGCCGGCAAGTCCCTGTTTGAATCCATGAAGAAAAACTCAGGTTACAGGGGTATCCTGGCGCCCAGGTCATTGAGGATGAGATACCTTGAAGAAGACGTGCCCTATAGCCTCGTCCCGATGGCCTCACTGGGAAAGATGCTCGGCGTTAATACCGAAACGATTGATTCGATAATATTAATGGGGTCAATCCTTAATTCGACTGACTACAGGTCTGCCGGCCGGACGGTGGAGAATCTCGGTATTGCAGGCATGAGCCTTAGGGACCTAAGGCTTCTTGCCATCGGTGAGACCGGGAAATGAACGAAGAAAATATATCATGAAAAAGATCCTTGGTGCTGCCATTGGCAGCTGCGTGCACGTAGGCGGGCTGAATCATTTCCTGAAGATAGCCGGGAGTGAAGGCTTTTCAACCGTCTCCTGTGGTCCGGCAGTGCCTCTGAAGAGACTCATCCGTATCATAAAAGAGGAGAAGCCTGATATAGTTGCTCTCAGCTATCGTCTGACACCGGACTCGGCATCCTCCCTTTTCAGTGAGCTGAAGAGGGAGCTTGAGGCGGCAGGTATCAAGGGTCAGCGCATGATATTCGGCGGTACGCCGCCTGTGGTGGCTGTAGCATCAGTCACCGGCCTCTTCGAACGTCTCTTTGACGGCACTGAGCCACCAGGGTCTGTCAGGGAATATCTCCGCGGCAGCGGAGGCAGCGCTACACACACCAGGGAGGCAGGGACACTGACAGGACGCATAGGGCAGAAGTATCCATATCCGCTCCTAAGGCATCATTTCGGCCGCCCTACAGTTGAGGAGACTCTTGACGGCGTGGAGAAGATAGCTTATGCAGGGGTTCTCGATATCATCTCCCTGGGCCCTGACCAGAATGCCCAGGAACACTTCTTTCACCCTGAGGAGATGGATCACAGCCAGGATGGTGCCGGCGGCGTACCGTTACGCAGCGCTGCAGACATGGAAGCAATATACCGGCGCTCACGCTGCGGCAACTACCCGCTGGTGAGATGCTATGCAGGGACCCGTGACCAGATACGATGGGCAGAGATGAGTGTGGCCACAATAAATAACGCGTGGGGAGCTATACCGTTGTGCTGGTACAGCGTTGTCGACGGCAGGTCTGCAAGGACGGTGGAAGAGGCAATACATGAACACAGGCAGGTGATGTCATGGTATGCTGCCAGAGACATACCTGTAGAGGTCAATGAGTCACATCAATGGAGCCTTCGCGATGCCCATGACTCCCTGGCGGTGACAATGGCATTCCTTGCAGCTTATAACGCCAAGAAGGCAGGGGTGAAGGACTACGTGTCACAGTATATGTTCAACACACCCCCGGGAACATCTGCTGAAATGGATATAGCAAAGATGCTTGCCAAGCAGGAGCTGATAGAGGGGCTCGTGGACTCTGATTTTAAGGTCTACAGGGAGGTGCGTGCCGGCCTGGCTCACTTCTCTTCCAACCCCTATTACGCCAAAGGGCAGCTCGCGGCATCAGCGGTGATAAGCCTTGCCCTGAAACCTCATATCCTTCATGTGGTCGGCTTCAGTGAGGGTGATCATGCAATATATCCCGAGGAACTGATAGAGAGCTGTGATATTGTCCATGGTGTCCTTCACAATACGCTCCACGGGCTGCCTGACATGACCTCAGGCGAAAGGGTAGAGCAACGCAGGAGGGAGCTCATTGAGGAGGCCGGGATACTCCTTGAAGCACTAAACGACTATGGCAATGATAAAAGTGAAGATCCCTGGTCAGACCCCGCTGTCATCGCTGGTGCTATCAGGACAGGTCTTTTCGATGCGCCCCACTTCCTTAATAATGAGCATCTATGCGGAAAGATAGTAACGAAGCTGATTGATGGAGCTTGGTATGCTGTTGACCCGGATAGCGGAAACATAACAGGTGAGAAATTAAGAACTGATAAACTGAGAAAGACATGGCAGGGATAGCAGGACTGGCAAAGAAGGATTCGTACGGCGAGGTGGCTTATATGCTTGACAGGATAGCCCACCGGGGAAGGATGCGGAGAAAAATATTTGAAGCGGAAGGTACTACGATGGGTGTGGTATGGAATGAAACAGGATTTGATATGTTCTCCGAGTCGGCAGGGATGAACTTCGTCCGTGATATTGCCGGACCGGGACACTATGCAACCGTTATGGCTGATAACGGCACCTTCATCTTCTCCCGCGACGGATTGGGGGTGGCCCCGCTGTATAGAGGGAAATACAGTGACGGGACACTCTGTTTTGCCTCTGAAGTGAAGGCTATGATACCTGGAGTCTCAGGTATAGAAGAGGTGACCCCGGGGGAAGGTGACAGCGAACAATTGCATCAGCATCTTTCTCTTTCTGCAGAGACCAAACCCACCACCACCGACCCGGAGACCATATCATCAGAGCTGAGGAGCCTTCTTGATAACGCTGTCTCCTCAACTATCAGAGATGAAGATACAGGAACATGGCTCTCCGGGGGACTTGATTCCGCGGCTGTCTCAGCCCTGGCTTCGAGGTATACGGGGAGACTGAAGACCTTCACTGCAGGTCTTGAAGGATCACCTGACCTCGAGTGTGCTGCGCAGACTGCTAAACACCTTGGCTCCGAGCATCATGAAGCAGTGGTGACCGTCGATGATCTTGTCGCCGTTCTCCCCGATGTCATCTGGCACCTTGAATCTTTTGATCCCCTGCTGGTACGTTCCTCAGTTCTGAATTTTATCGTGTCACGGATTGCATCTGACCATGTATCGGATATATTCTCCGGTGAAGGAGCAGATGAGCTCTTCGCAGGCTACAGGTACCTGCGTGACCTGCCCGGCGAAAGCCTGCCGGATGAATTGCTGAGGATTACCGGCAACCTGCATAATACAGCACTGCAGAGGGTAGACAGGTGCGCCACTGCCTACGGCACCACCGCTCATGTTATTTTTACCTATCCTGACGTTGTGAATTATGCCCTTTCAATACCTCATGAACTGAAGATTGTCAATGGTGTGGAGAAATGGATACTGCGGCAGGCTGTTGATGATCTGCTTCCCCATAAGATAGCCTGGAGGCCAAAGGCCAAATTCTGGGAAGGCGGCGGCGTGAAAGAAAAGCTGGCGGAGATTGCCGGGAAGAATATTTCTGACAATGATTTCCGCAATGAACGTCAGCTCCCAAACGGATGGGTATTATCAGGCAGGGAGGAACTATGGTATTACCGTATCTTCAGGGATTACTTCGGAGACGATATCACGCTGTCATGGATGGGCAGGTCTGATGTTGCCCCTGATGAGACATGATCCGCGCTGCAGGCTTAACTTCCCTTCCCGTCCCTGTGATATTTGCGGCTTCTTATCAGTATATTGGCAGTAGCTGCCAGTATAACGACCTCCCCGGCAATGAAAAGCATCCATCTGTAGTGATCCGGGACATAGCTCGTTATCATAGAGGTAAATCGTTCCCCGGCTTCGTTCCCGGCATTTCGTGAGAGGATACCGCTTTCTATGATCAGCCTGGTGTAATCAACAAGGTATGTATAAAGAATCACAAGTGCTCCTCCCAGGATGAGTATCCAGTCTGAGATACCCGCTTTGACATAGTAACCTTTTTCCTGCCTGCCTATCAGCAGCAGGGCCATCAATAGCATCGTAACGGAATTTACTGCAGGGGCAAGTACCGGACCCAGCCATGATACCGGTATCAGGAACAGGAGATCCCAGGTCAGGAGTGTGGCAGGCCAGCCTATCAGCAGCTTCAGGGCTACATAATAAGATATATCCCAGATACCGAAAGCAAAAAGAGCGTAAAACAGTCTCTGAAGACTGTTTCTTCCAGTGATGATACCAATGGCTGCAAGCATCACCAGGGTGGCAATTTCTCTTATCCATTCAATGGTAACAAGCTCATGGGACATCAGTTTCAGCGGGAATCCAAACCCGCCGGGATAATAGAGCTCCCTGATATAGACTACCACTATGCCCTCAAGAAATCCCATGGCTATGGCAAAGACAGCCAGCCAGAAGAATCTGAACCGCCATGTCAGATATGAGTTTTTCATCTTAATGTCTTTTGACATGACAAATTACAAAATATAAGGAAAAACAGCTTTCCTTTCTGCCGGATAATCTGTAAAATGATTCCTGTACCACCTGTGGTGAGATAGTGCCCTCGGGACCAGGTTGCAGAAAGTCCATATGAAAAATGAAAGTGCCGGAAGAGACCAGCATAGCAGGGCATAACCTCCCCATTCCAGTATCTCCCCGAAGAAATTCGGGCAGGAGACCTTTTCAAAGAGGCCGCCACGAGGGATCTGGTAACCGTTTTGTTTCCTGTTTCTTCTCAGGTGGATCAGTTTTTCATCAGATGTCAGGTTTATCATCATACCCGTAACGAAAACTGCAAGGCCGGCAATAAATCTCGGGTCTGCAAGCCAGTCATTTGTGAAATGAGTGTGCAGCGATCCTGTGTAATACCCGAGGAACCCGGCGTTCATGAAGTTGAAAAAGACAGCCATAAGAGCAATAGCCAGGGGCATCTCCTTTCCTGTTGTTCTTATCCTCATTGGATAAACTACTGCTCTGTTGGTGTAATGAAGGAGGTAGAGCAGCGTCACAACCCAGACAGTCGCAGTCTTCGGAGCGTCACCCGTGATGACAAGCACGAGAAATATTAATGGGGCGGGTATCTCCATCATGAACCAGCCCAGCCTGTCAGGTACGGTCAGTCCCCACGTTCTTTTCGAATGCCTTCCATATGGGGCGGTAACAAAGAGGAGGGCAATGAAAACGATCACCGCAACGGCCATCCAGATCCAAACCATCAGATCAAAGGTCTGTTTTTCCATCATATGTAATTATTATCTTTAAACCACCTGAGGGTATCTTCCATTGTTGATTCGAAGGGACGGGCTCTGAACCCCAGCCTGTCAGCGGCCCTGGCGGATGATATGTTCCTGTGACTCTCCTCCAGGGTCTCCAGTGACATCGACGTATAGAGCGGTACACTCCCTGTAAAAGTTGCATGTATGTTAAGGAAGAAGGCTCCGATGCGCGCCAGCCACCATGGAAAAGTGAGGGCGGGTGCCTTGTGTCCGCCATGTTTGTTAATAGTGTCAGCCATCTCTTTCAGACCCTTCCAGCTGCCTGATAAGAGATAGCATTCTCCCGGCACTCCATTATCAATGGCATTGATTGCGGCTGAACATACATCCCTCACGTCCACCCAGTCGTAACCACCGGGGATCAAACCGGGATTCTGTCCTTTATAGAACCTGATAATGGCATTTCCCAGGAAAGATGGTTTAAAATCGTTGGGGCCGATAATAGCGGTGGGGTTAAGCACGACGACATCCATTTCCGGAGTGGAGCCTTCCAGCATCATCTTCTGTCCCAAAGCTTTTGACCTGTTATACGAAACCCTGCTGTTAAGGTCTGGTTCACGGTCCTCATTCAGTACCTGGTCATAAGGTTTCTGGTTGAAAGCATGAATTGAACTGAAATGGATAATCTTTCTGACACCCTCTTCTTTTGCTGCTCTCAAGAGGTTCTGACAGCTCCCGGTATTTAATGAATAGCATCTCTCGTCTCTCTTCCGGATACTGATGCAGGCAGCAAGATTGAAAACAATGGCGCATCCTTCACATAGCCTCCTGAGATCCGCCTCCGAAGTGATATCCCCTTTTATCAGTTCAATATCGAGATCTTCAAGTCCTTTGACACTTTCATGAATAAGAGCCTTAACCGGGTATCCATGTTCAAGGAGCATCCGGCAAAGGTTTGTGCCAACATGTCCGGAGGCACCTGTTACAGCAACTTTTACCATAATCTGAAATTCAACCAAAAATAATTATCATTTTGATATTTAAAAGAAAAATTACCAACAGCATAAGTACCGATGATCACCAGGAGCGTCGTCAAAATAAATCAGCATTGCGGGCCATTCATTAATACTGTTCAGGCTTTCATAAAAAAGAAGAGTACAGGGCCTCAGAGAATAAATGGAATAAGTCTCCTGGTCGTGGTCATATATTTCCTGTAACTATCGCCGAAGTATTCCAGGCATTCGCGCTCATCCCTGATGGCTGTAATCAGAAGCATTAATGATGATAATACAGCAACAGCGAAGGTTATAAGCCCCGGTTGTTTGAACCAGATTCCCCAGGTAAGGAACAGGAGGGAGGAATAGAGCGGATGCCTTATATACCTGAAGATCCCCCTTGTCACCAGTACAGTGGTCTTCTCAAACCGGAAGAGCTTCTCATCGACCCTGACAACCCCCGGTTTCCGTGCTTTTCTTAGTCGAACCGTCCCCTCAATGACAAACCATAGTGAGATCACCAACAGCAGCCAGGATATGACCTGGTGAACAGAAAACGGATCCTTAAACCATACTCCTGTATTAAGCACGAACAAAATGATTATGCACTCCCAGCTGAAAAAACGTGTAAAGCCGTGACTCTTAGGTTCAAAGAGACACTGCCTGGAGACATATATGACCGGCACACTTAAAGCAATAAACAGGATTACTTTATCCATTTCAGCTCGCTGTTAAAATAATATGTCATGTTCTTAACCGTTGCCATCGATATTGCTTTGTCCAGGCAGACAAGATTCAGCGGTGATCCTGAGAGTGATTTTACACTTATGGATGATGCTTTTCCCTCTTTCCACTCAACACCTACTTCAAAATCTCCCCTGGCTTTTAGTCCTGAGACTTTACCTTCGGGCCAGGCCTCAGGCAGGGCTGGAAGTATATTTACTACTCCGTTATGGCTTTGCAGCAGCATCTCCGCTATCCCTGCCGTGCCACCGAAGTTCCCGTCTATCTGGAACGGCGGGTGGTTATCAAAAAGATTGGGCAGGGTCGATCTCTCCAGCAGCTGCCTGAGGTGTCTGAAGCTCTCCTCACCGTCATACAGCCGGGCATAGAAATTTATTATCCATGCCCTGCTCCATCCTGTATGTCCTCCGCCATTTTCGAGGCGTCTTTCAAGTGTCCTGCGGGCTGCTGCATAAAGGGCAGGAGTGTCCCTGGTGATCTGCGTGCCCGGGTATAGTGCAAAAAGATGGGACATATGCCTGTGGCCAGGCTCAGCCTCCCTGTACTCTTTAACCCACTCCATTATGGTACCGTTTGATGCAATCCTGTCGGGATACAGCCTGTCAATTGTCAGCTGCAGACTGTCAGCCCACTGCCCGTCAGTATGCAGGATACGGGCAGCTTTCTGACAGTTGCCGAGCACCTCCCTTATTATCTGGTTATCCATTGCCGGTGCATAGGTAAGCTTAAACTCCCTGCCTGTGGCCGGGTCGATATAGCTGTTCTCAGGCGAGTAGGAGGGGACGGTTACCAGCCTGCCGTTACCATCGTCAACAAGGAAGGTCAGGATGAACTCTGCAGCACCTTTCATAACCGGGTAAGCCCTGTCACGCAGGTATGCAGTATCACATGTAAACGCGTAGTGCTCCCACAGGGGTAGAGTCATCCAAGGGCCTCCCATCGGGAACATCCCCCAGTAAACGCCGTCAAGCACTGCCGTCTTGCCGAAGACATCAGTTGTGTGATGCATTGTCCACCCCTTCGCACCATATGTCTCTCTTGCAGTGACACTACCGGGAACGGTTATCTCCTCCATGAAACGTGTCAACGGCTCTGCTGTCTCTCCAAGATTGCATACCTCGGCAGGCCAGTAATTCATCTGCAGGTTTATGTTGGTATGATAATCTGAGTTCCAGGGAGCTTCCATGTCTTTGTTCCACATACCCTGCAGGTTGGCAGGGAGCCGGGCAGGGCAGCGTGATGACCCCATCAACAGGTAACGTCCATACTGAAAGTAAGTGACTATCAGATCCGGATCATCGCCGCCAGCCTGAAATCTTCTCAGTCTTTCATCTGTTGGTATTGTATCCGGAACGTTACCGTTACCCAGGGAAAGCGTCACCCGGTCGAACAGAGCCGAATGCTCCTCTATATGCGTCTTTCGCAGCAGCTTAAGCGACTTCCACGAGGCTGCGCTGATGGCTTCCGCACACAGCCTTCGCGGGTCAATGCTCCTGTCAAAGTTGAGAAGATCTATGTTATAGTCAGTGTGCGCATCAAAGAACAGTGTCATCTCAGTCCCCCCGGAATAATGTAATGTACCATCACCGGCTGCCAGGGTGCCGTCACAGCTGGCTACCATCAGCGAAGCGAAGAACCTCATGTGATCTCCTGAAGGGCCTTTTTCATGATCCTCCCTGTCATATACCTGGCCTTCCATGTCAATCCTGTTCTCAGAGACAGTGACCGTTGCATCCTGCGGCCTGGAGAGTGATATGTCCATGTCGAGACCGCCTTTCTTCTCTGACTTCATGGAGATAACCATCAGGTCATCCGGGGAGGAGACGAAGATCTGATATGAGACCTTTTTATGATCTCTTTCAAAACTCACTGAGGCTATGCCTGTCTGCAGGTCCAGCTCCCTGCGGTAGTTGGTCAGCCGGCCCGTGGTATCTTTAAATTCAAAAAAGATATCTCCCAGTGTCTGGTACGACCTTGTCTTGCCGGGTATACCTGCCAGGTTCTTTTCTGCAAGGTCATAGGCCTCCGGGATCTCGCCGTCAAGGATCAGTTTTCTTATCCGGTGAAGGTTTGCGAGCGCCCCGGGGTTGTTGTTTGCAATGCTCATACCACCCCAGAGTGACTCCTCATTCACCTGCAGCCTCTCTGTTGCCGGGTTGCCGAATATCATGCCACCCAGGCGGCCGTTACCTACAGGAAGGGCCTCAGTCCACTCTTTTGCCGGCTTATCGTACCAGAGGAGCTGCCCTCGCGGTTGCCTTTCAGAGCTCCCGCATCCTTCAATGACGAGGAGCATCAAAGTAACAATGGCTACTATTCTTGTCTTGCGGGTTATGAACATATCACTTTATTTTTCTGTTCGCTTCCAGCTTCTCAAACTTCAGGCTCTCGATAGGCGTGAATGTGTTATCGGCACGTTCGGCAAAGTGTATGCTGCTGCATGTGCCCTTGAACAGTATCCTGACAGTGTTCTCAACGTTCTCCCTGATGGGTTCCATGATCCAGGCGAACTCCTCAGGTCCGCTTTCAAGAGAGCGTTCTGTCTGCAACCTGATCTCCTCCTTGAGTTTTTCTGCCCTCCCTGCCATGTCAGGACTTGTCATCCATCTTTTACCTGTCAGTGCATGCTGCCGCCTGTATTCAAGAGTCTCAAAAAACTCCCATTCCAGCTTCCTGTTACCAAAAGAGAGGAACCTGGGGTTTATATTTGCTACTACAAGCTCGTCGGTCTCAGGGATATATTTGAATCTCAGTTCTTTCATATCTATACCGTACTTTGCCTTTAGTGAGACACTGAGGCTCCCAAGGAACTTGATCTCCTTGTCGTCGAGCTGTTCATGCCTGTTGACGGTCCGTTTGAAGCTGGTGTCAATCTCGAAGAGGTTAAGCTCCAGGATGCTCTTTATCTGTGTTACCTGGAAATGTCTCTCCTTTAGAAATGCGTTTTCCTCAGCAAGTTTCTCGTTAATTGTGGCCAGCCTCTGGTTCTTCTCCTCAAGGCCGGAGACATTATCCTCGAACTTCGATACCTTCACATGCAGTTCGATAAGCTGTTGAATGCCGAAGATGATCATTCCTGCTGCCAGAAAGGCGGCTCCCCATATCAGGACCTTGTTGGCCAGGAGGATAATGGCCACGACCAGGATGACGATGACCAGCAGGTGGCGCTTAAGGGTGGTTATATTGAATATTGATCTCTTCATTATTTCTTTTGTATAGTAGTAATTTTATTCTCTGGAATATACCTGCCTGGGTCAGGGTTGCACGGTAACTGTTATCATATCTGTTCAATGATTCTCATTAAAACCCTTATAGAATCCGCTGAAAAATGCCCTGGCATTTGAGCCCAGCGACTGGTTTCTGTAACCGCCTTCCTGTGCAACGAGGGTTGGCAGTCTCAGTCTGCCTATCATGGCTCCGTTGGCTTCGAAGTCAGCAGGAATAAAGCTCCATGTACCTGTAGGGTCACCCTTTGCAGGATCGAGCCCCAGCGCAACGATCAGATAGTCTGGTTTAAAGTCCCGGGTTATTTTCAGGGCTCTCCTGAGAGTCTTCCTGTACTGCTCGGCTGTCAGCTGCTCGGGTAGAGGGAAGTTATAATTATAACCCAGCCCGTCTCCCTCACCTTTTTCCTCTTCGAAACCAGAAAAATAGGGATAGGCAAAAGAGGGATGTCCGTGTATTGAGATGGTAAGGACGTCTTTTCTCCTGTAGAATATGTTTTGCTGTCCGTTACCATGATGATAATCAATATCAAGAATTGCCACTTTCCCGCTCCTGCTCAGATGATGGGCAGCTATTGCACAATTGTTAAAATAGCAGAAACCTCCGAATACAGATCTTTCTGTATGATGTCCGGGAGGACGTGTAAGCACGTATGCATACCTTGTCCCTGCAAGCAGCTCGTCGGCAGCACTCATGATGCAGTTGACACCCCAGCGTGCTGCCAGGAAGGCATCCTGGTTCAACGGCGTGAAGGTGTCAAAACAGTAATACCCGGCACGTACAGAAAGTTCCTTGGGTGCGCGTGAAGCATACCGGATTGGGAACACGTACGGGTACACCGATTTTCCTTTTGGGATGTTACGGCATACCTTCCTGAAGTAGGCGAAGTAATTGTGGTCATGAACATCCAGGATATGTCTGTCAGGATACTCCCTGATCTTACCCTGCCTGAAGAGTCCACTTTTGTCAAGCTCCTTCATGATGCTTCTGACCCTGACAGGTGACTCCACATAACCACGCTCCCTGATGTGATGGATCGAATGCCGGTCATTGACGACAAGCCATATTTTCTTTTTCTCAGGCAGTTCGGCATTCACTGACGGTTGTATCTTTCTTCGCGTATAACGTGGAGCTCTTAAAACAACAGGATCATCGACAAAACTGTTTATGACCATATTATTGTACTTCTTGCCTGAATAATCACCGTACTTCCTTTCCAGTACAGCCTTGACTATTCTGCGGGCATAAATCCGTGACAGGGGTTTGTTCAACCCGAGATCGTCAAAAACAAGGTAAGGAGGACAGTCATCATCGGGATATACCGGTGTTGCATACAGATTATTATCAAGGGGTCTCGCTCCGAAACGTTCATAGAAGGCCAGTCTCTTACGGTTCTGCTGCAACGTTGCCGGATCAGCACATAGAGCAGGATCATCAGGCAGGCATTCAAAGAAAAGGCCGATGGCGCCAAGAGAGACAGCCTCCTCCCTGACACGGTCATAAAGGGCGCCGCCAAGTCCGGAGGAGGGGTTATCAGGCGATGAGGCTATATAGTCAAGGTAGCAGAACCTCACGTCAGGCATGTAGAGGAGGATCGCAAAAGCCCTGACCGACTCATGGATGTCTTCGGAAATAAAGAGGGTTGTCTGGTATCTGTACTTCAAAGGGTCGGTAAGCTGAGAATCAATCTCTTCTATCTTCTTCTCGGAGATCATCGGGAATTGTTTCCTGATGATCTCCTTGACAGCCTCAATCTTTTTCAGGTTGGACTCAAGGTAGGGATTGGTGATTTTCCTGATCCTTAACATAAT
>QKGI01000019.1 GCA_003250475.1 Bacteroidota bacterium
TTGAGAATCTCTACATGGATATGGGTACGATGCAGTTCATGGCAGTGCCCTATGCCCTGTATGCCGGCAAGTCGCTGGAACCGGGTCCGGAGGGCCCTGCCGGGCCGCAGGGAGAGCCCGGCGACCCTGCTTCAGATACTGATGACCAAACTCTTAATTTTGATCCCTCGACAAAAATTCTTTCCATCGACGATGGCAATAGTGTCCGGCTTGATACCATTATCGCTTTTAGGGCAAGGAATCTTATCTCAGACATAGCTCCACAAATCTCTAATGTAACAATGACATATGACGAACCTGACCTGAGCGTCGGAGGCGGGTTCAATGCCGGCACAGGAGTTTTCACTGCACCGGCTGACGGTATTTACACATTCAACGTTGCTTACTATGCCGACGGAGCCGGCAGTGGCAGGGAGCTGTCAATATATGTCAACTCAGCCCCTTACGAGAAGCTGGCCATTGATATAAATTCGCTGGCTACTATTACTGTCAGGTCAGTTACCATCAGACTGACCAGAGGAAATACCGTCAGTGTCAATATTTATACCAGCGGAGCCACTCAGACAGGCACAGGCTCATTTGCAGGTTATAAGGTAGGTTAACCGCCTTCCGTCATTACTAGGCCACTTTGATATTTTTGACACTGTTCCATCTTTGCAGGTCTGTGCCGGCAGTCCTGGCCTGTTGCTCTGCGCTTTTTACTATATTTGCGCCAAATATATAAAACCATGATAACCAACGACCAGATTAAGGACCTCATTGAACGCCGGGATGCGTTAAGGAGGTATCTTTGACATCGATGATAAGATAAAGGAGATCAGGGAGAAAGAGGAGATCACCCACACTCCCGACTTCTGGAATGATCCAAAGAGGGCCGAGGAGCTCCTGAAAGAGATATCCACCGTCAAGAGCTGGACCAAAAGACCTGCTTGTTCTCAACGACTTCTATAAAGAGGGAGAGGTGACCGATGCCGAGATGGGCCGGCAGTATGAGCTCACCCTGGCAGCTGTGGAAAAGCTCGAGCTGCGTAATATGCTCAGGCGCGAAGAGGATCAGCTGGGTGCCGTCCTGAAGATCAACGCCGGCGCCGGAGGCACGGAGAGCAACGACTGGGCGCAGATGCTGATGAGGATGTATCTCATGTGGGGTGAAAAGAACGGCTTTAAAATCACAGAAGCCTACTACCAGGAGGGAGACGAGGCAGGTATCAAGACCGTCACCCTGGAGTTCGAGGGCGAGAACGCCTATGGCTACCTCAAGAGCGAAAACGGAGTCCACCGCCTGGTGCGCATCTCACCCTTCAATGCCCAGGGCAAGCGCCAGACGACATTCGCTTCGGTATTCGTGGCGCCGCTGGTGGATGACGACATAAACGTGGAGATCAATCCCGCCGACATAACATGGGAGACCTTCCGTTCATCCGGCGCCGGGGGCCAGAACGTCAACAAGGTGGAGACAGCGGTACGGCTGCGCCATGCACCGACAGGGCTGGTCATCGAAAACCAGGAGACCCGGTCACAGGGACAGAACAAGGAGAACGCCCTCCGGCTGCTCCGGTCGCATCTCTACGAGATGGAGCTGAGAAAGAGGATGGAGGAGCAACAGAAGATAGAGGGTGCCAAGAAGAAGATAGAGTGGGGCTCACAGATACGGTCATACACCCTTCATCCGTATAAGCTGGTGAAAGACCTTCGCACAGGATATGAGACAGGTAACGCCCAGTCTGTCCTCGACGGCGACCTGGATGAGTTCATAAAGGCCTACCTCATGGAGTTCGGTGGCAGCCAGTGAACAGTTATGATAAAAAGCATGGTTTAAAAGCTTAACAGTCCGTTTATTTGCACCATTCAGCAACAGCAATCCTGATGGATAAGAAAGAGAGGTTATTTGAACAATTCCCGCCCGTCTCCACGGAAAAATGGATGGAGAAGATCACAGCCGATCTCAAGGGCGCCGATTTCAACAAGAAACTGGTATGGAAGACGCGTGACGGCATCGCCGTCATGCCATTTTACAGGCAGGAAGATCTTGACAAACTGCATCACCGCGGGTTTCTTCCCGGTGAGTATCCCTACGTCAGGGGAGTACGGGTCTCTGACAACAGCTGGCTGGTGAGGCAGGATATAGTCGTGCACGACTACAGGGAAGCCAACAGGAAAGCCCTGGATATACTGATGAGAGGGATAACTTCCATCGGCTTCGTTATTGAAGATCCTCAGACTGTCAGCGTCGACAATATCTCATTACTGCTTGACGGAATAGATCCCGAAAGTGTGGAGATCAACTTCTCCACCGCCGGCATGGCGAAGGAGCTGTTTGCTGCCATCGAGTCGGTTCTATGGTCATCTGAGACCGATACCGGCAAGGTGCGCATGACCATATCCGCCGACCCCCTGGGAAGGCTGGCAGCCAACGGCAGGCTGTGCGTCCCCGTCGGGGAGGGATTGGACTACCTGGCTGACCTGGTCAGGGATACGGCCTCAGTACCGGGAATGAAGTGTCTTGAGCCTTCAGGAACCGTCTTCAGCAATGCCGGCGCCGGGTCCGTTGCGGAACTGGCATATACCCTGTCACTGGGTAACGAGTATATGGCCGCCCTGACAGCAAGGGACATAGAGCCTGATATTGCTGCCCGGGCCATGAAGTTCACCTTTGGCATCGGGCCGGACTTCTTCCCGGAGATAGCCAAGCTGCGCGCGGCAAGGATGCTCTGGGCTGTGATCGTCAGGGCCTACAGGCCGGAGAGTGATGAGGCAACGCTGATGCATATCCACTCAGTCACAGGACGATGGAACAAGACCTTGTATGATCCCTACGTTAATATGCTCAGGACACAGACAGAGGCCATGTCGGCAGTGCTCGGCGGGGCCGGGTCTGTCACGGTGGAGCCCTTTGACACCGTCTTCCGCAGCGCTGATGAATTCTCGGAGAGGATAGCCCGTAACCAGCAGCTGCTACTCATGGAGGAGGCACACCTTGACAAGGTGGCTGACCCGGGGGCAGGATCATATTATATCGAGGAGCTGACCTCCATGATGGCCCATGAGGCGTGGAATATCTTTCTTGAGCTGGAGGAGGAGGGTGGCTTCCTGAAAGCCCTGCAGAAAGGGATCATCCAGGAGAGGATAAAAAACACCGCCGCAAAACGCAGGGATGACATGGCCAGGAGACGGGAGATACTGCTGGGCACTAACCAGTATCCTGATTTCACTGAGAAAAAAGCTCCCGGCTATGAAGCAGCAAGACTATTCAGCGACCATACTACGTCGGAGGACGAGGAGGTGGTGCCCATCATACCGGCCCGCGGCTCGGAAGAATTTGAGAAGCTAAGGCTGGCTACCGGGAATAACAGCCGCCGGCCGCTGGCATTCATGCTCACCATCGGCGACCTGGCCATGCGCAGGGCGCGGGCCCAGTTCTCATCCAACTTCTTTGCCGTGGCAGGCTATGAGGTGAGAGACAACAACGGCTTTGAGACGCCGTCTGCCGGTGTGAAAGCAGCACTGGAGGCTGGGGCCGACATCATTGTCATCTGCAGTTCGGATGAAGAGTATGCGACCATCGCCGGGGATATCTTCAGGGAGGTCAACAACAGGGCAGTGGTAGTTGTGGCGGGTAGCCCGCCATGCATGGATACTCTTAAGGCCGAAGGGATGGAGCACTTCATAAGCATACGCTCCAATGTGCTTGAGACACTGCAGATGTTCAACACCCTGCTGGGAATAAACTGACCGGAGATGAGCAAAAGACCAAAGTTTACGCAATGTGACCCTGAGAGGGTGACTGTGCCTTCGAGAAACATAAAGAAGTGGGAGAGAGATAACGGTGTCGTTCCTCTCTGGGAGACCCCGGAACGCATCCATCTGAAGAGCGTATATACTCCGGATGACATGAAAGGACTGGAACACCTGGGATATGCCGCCGGGCTGCCGCCATTTCTACGCGGACCCTATTCCGGAATGTATGCCATGAAGCCCTGGACCATCAGGCAGTATGCCGGGTTTTCCACAGCTGAAGAATCGAATGCCTTCTATCGCCGTAACCTGGCAGCAGGACAGAAAGGGCTGTCAGTAGCCTTTGACCTGGCCACCCACCGGGGGTATGACTCAGATCATGAACGTGTTGTCGGTGACGTGGGGAAGGCCGGTGTAGCAGTAGACTCGGTACTGGACATGAAGATACTCTTCGACCAGATACCGCTGAACCAGATGTCTGTCTCGATGACGATGAACGGGGCGGTGCTGCCGGTGCTGGCTTTCTATATCGTCGCAGGGCTGGAACAGGGAGCCAGGCTTGAGGAGCTGCAGGGAACCATCCAGAACGATATTCTCAAGGAGTTCATGGTACGCAACACTTACATCTACCCGCCTGCCTTCTCGATGCGTATCATAGCCGACATCTTCAGGTACACCTCGGAGAAGATGCCCAGGTTCAACAGTATATCGATCTCCGGCTATCATATGCAGGAGGCCGGTGCAACAGCAGACATAGAGCTTGCCTACACCCTTGCCGACGGTCTGGAGTACCTTCGTACAGGTGTCGGTGCAGGCATGAGTGTCGATGACTTTGCGCCCCGCCTCTCATTCTTCTGGGCCTGTGGCATGAACTTCTTCATGGAGATAGCCAAGATGAGAGCAGCACGTATGCTGTGGGCAAAGATCGTCAGTCAGTTTAACCCCGGGAACCCCAAGTCACTGGCTCTCCGTACCCACACGCAGACATCGGGATGGAGCCTCACCGAGCAGGATCCCTTCAACAACGTGGGGCGTACATGCATAGAGGCTATGGCTGCCGCCCTGGGACACACCCAGAGCCTCCACACCAACGCTCTGGACGAAGCCATAGCGCTGCCTACCGACTTCTCGGCGAGGATAGCGCGCAATACACAGATATACCTGCAGGAGGAGACGAACATATGCAGGTCGATCGACCCGTGGGCAGGGTCATACTATGTGGAGACGCTGACCAATGAGATAGCACACAGGGCATGGGAGCTGATAGAGGAGGTGGAGAGCCTTGGCGGCATGGCAAAAGCCATTGAGTCAGGCATACCGAAGATGAGGATAGAAGAGGCTGCCGCCAGGGCACAGGCAAGGATCGACTCCAGGGCTCAGACCATCGTGGGACTGAATAAATACAAGCTTGAGAAGGAAGATCCGCTTGAGATACTGGAAGTAGACAACAGCGCGGTGCGTGAGTCACAGATAAAGAGACTGGAGCAGCTGAAGGCATCACGTGACAGTGAGGCCTGCAGAAAGGCGCTGGAGGCCATCACACATGCCGCCGAGACAGGAGAGGGTAACCTGCTGGAGCTGGCCGTAGATGCGGCATCCAGGAGGGCAACCCTCGGGGAGATATCATATGCATGCGAAAAAGTAGCCGGGAGATATAAAGCAGTGATAAGAACAATTTCAGGAGTTTATTCATCAGAGTACAAGTCAGACTCCGACTTCGAAGAGGCAAAAGCTCTTGCAGCGGAATTCGCCTCTAAAGCGGGAAGGCAACCCCGCATAATGATAGCCAAGATGGGGCAGGACGGTCATGACCGCGGAGCCAAAGTGATATCCACGGGTTATGCCGACATAGGTTTTGATGTGGATATCGGACCATTGTTCCAGACACCTGCCGAAGCTGCCAGGCAGGCAGTGGAGAACGACGTGCACCTCCTCGGTGTGTCAAGCCTGGCGGCAGGGCACAAGACACTCATACCCCAGGTGATAAGTGAGCTGAAGAAGCTGGGACGTGATGACATCCTTGTCATCGCGGGAGGGGTGATACCCGCCCAGGACTACCAGTTCCTGTATGATGCCGGGGTAGCAGCAATATTTGGTCCGGGAACTTCTGTGTCGAAAACAGCAAAACAGATATTATCTTTGCTGTTACAGACAGTATGAGAAGTATCCTTATCATCACCGTAATTGCCGTCATGACGGTCATAAACGGGTGCAGCAGCACCCGGAGAACCCCGGCCCGCCAGGCAGAGCCTGCGCCGGCTGCTGCCCAAGAGGCAGTAGCACCGGAAGAGCATTATCCTGAGGTGGCGCCATTCGGAAATGCCGCTCTTGCAGGTAAACCCGGCGAAGAGGAGGCTGCCACCGCACATGTGTGGGACTTCCGCGATGCAACCACATGGTTGCTTGGCGATATCAACCTGTCAAGGTTCCTTGATCCCCCACATGTATCATGGTACCTCGACGGCTACAAAGATTACCAGCCCGATCCGGATATCATGGAACAGCTTAAACAGGCTGATGCTTCAGGTTATACAATTACCATAGTGCTCGGGACCTGGTGTCCCGACAGCAGGAGAGAGGTGCCACGCTTCATGAAGATCATCGACCTGTGGGGCTTTCCTGAAGAAAAAATCAGGTTCATCGGGGTGGATATAAATAAAGTAGCGCCCCTGGCCGGCTTTGAGGAATTTGGTATTGAAAGAGTCCCTACATTCATTTTTTACAAAAATAATTCGGAAAAAGGACGCATCATTGAGGTTCCTGTTACGTCTTTAGAACAGGATACCAGAAATATCCTGACAGAAAATTAAGGAACAAATAATACTTGAACCAATGGAAGAAGAAAAAACCAGCAATCAGTCAGGCGTGGGCGTCGGAGCCCTCGTGACAGCCATAATAGCTTTTCTGCTGGCAGTAGTGCCCTGCATCGGTCTTATTGCCATTATCCCGGCAGTGGTTGCCATTGTCCTGGCCATCATAGGCCTTTCAAGAGCCAACAATAACCAGGGGATGCTCGTGGGAGGCCTGGTAGTAGCAATTATTGCTCTTATGATCTCGGTGTCACAGAGTTTCGTCCTTGGAAAAATTGTCGATAAGTCCGGCAACTGGGCAACAGATATCGAAAAGGTAGTCAAGGAGGTTACCGATGATCTTGAGAAAGAATTCGGTGACAATGAAGTAACAATACGGATCAATAATAATGATGAGACTGTCGAGATCAAGGCATCTGCCAAGAAAGATCAGATGAAAGACAGGCTCGAGGAACTCGAAGGCACGGCCGATACCACCGAAAGCGATATCAAACAGGATACTACTTCCGGTCAGTGATGAGACTGAGCCCTTCCGGGAAGCCTTATTTTATTATTAATCTCATACTTGCAGGAGTGATCATGATTATCATGGGTTACTCCTTCTTTTTTTCCCCCGATGAGAACCGGTACCCCGTACCATGTATCCATGAGAAGATAACAGGCGAACCATGCCCCTCGTGCGGATTGTCTCATGCCTTCTCGCTCATTGTGCGTGGCAGGATTGACGAGGCACTTGAATGGAACAGCCAGGCATTGCGTGTCTTTCTCTTCTTTGCACTGCAGCTTGTCATGCGTATCGGCCTGGGCATGGTGGCGATGTCAGGATATGAGAAGCTCAGGAAGATCGCCATCGCAGATGCTGTGGTATCCTCCGTGATGGCACTGGCAACCTTCTATCCGTTCCTGTGGTCATCATGGCTTATCCTCTTCTGAGACTCAGTCGCGGAACAGCCTGTTAATGGCATCATAGACAAGGTGGCTCTCAAAGCCTTTCCCCAGTGCGTGGCGCAGTAGCTTGCCCTTCATGTCGGCCCTGTTTTTGGCCTTGATCTTCTTCTTCTGGTCTTCCAGTGTCTTTGTCAGCAGATCAGCATATTCGCCATCTTCAATAGCTTCCAGCCCCGATGCTATGGCTGCGGGATCAACCCTTTTGCTCTTCAGCCCCATGGTTATCTTGACCCTGCCCCAGCGGCTGTGCCTGAAATGGTCAACCACATAAGCCCTGCTGTACCTGTGCTCATCAATGAATTTTTCACTGATGAGCCTGCTGATGATCCATTTTTTTGTTGCCGGCGTCCCGGCTCCCCATCTGTCAAGGAGAGACTCAATGTCGCTGATGCAGTATTCCCTTGAGGAGCATATCCTCATGGCTTTCTGAAGGAGCTGTTCCTTACTGTTGCTCTCATCCATGTTTCTCAGCCTTTATGAACCTTGGTTTTCCTCTGATATCCCGGATAACATTTACCTGCCGGTACTTCTCCCCTGTGAAGAGAGCGGCTGTAGCTGCCGCGAAGGCCTCATTCACCTCCAGCCAGAGAGTGCCTCCAGGTATGAGTATGACACCGGCGATATCTGCGATAGCCCTGTAATACACCAGGGGGTCGTTGTCAGGCACAAAGAGCGCGATATGCGGTTCGTGTTCAAGCACATTCACATGCATCGCACCCTTCTCACTCTCAGTAACATAAGGAGGGTTGGAGACGATGATGTTACTCAGTGGCAGGGTGGTATGGTCACCGCTGAGTATGTCGGACATGACAAGCCTGACAGCTGCACCGGTCATCCTTATGTTATGTTCAGCCACGCTGAGGGCAGCCGGCGAGTTGTCTGTGGCCACCGTTACGGCATCCGGGAACGCCAGCGAGAGGGCTATGGCTATGCATCCTGACCCGGTGCCCAGGTCAGTACACACCCCGTTGAAACCAGGGTTACCACTGATGATCATGGATGTCATCTCCTCAGTCTCGGGTCTCGGGATGAGCACACCGGGCCCGACGCTGATCCTGTGTCCGCAAAACTCCGTGTAGCCCGTTATATACTGCAGCGGCTCACCCGCAGAGGCCCTTGCCGCAGCCTCCAGGATCCTTGCCAGGGCCTCTTCGTCTGCCACTCTTTCTCCGAAGGCAAGCTGGGCCGCTTTGTTTATGCCGGTGTATTCCAGGATGATAGCCGAGGCCAGTGCGGCAGCCTCCTCCGGAGGCCATGAATGTTTAAGCATTCCGGAGATATGAAGGCGAATGTCGCTTATTGTTTGTAACTTTTCGGCCATGATTCAAAGATAGGAATTTGCTCTCATGACCCAACCGCAAGACCTTACCTTCATGCTCCGCTGTCTTGACCTCGCCCGGATGGCGGAGGGGCATACGGCCCCTAACCCGATGGTGGGGGCCGTGGTGGTCAACAAGGGTATCATCATCGGCGAGGGGTATCATCTTAAGGCCGGAGAACCGCATGCCGAGGTGCATGCCATAAACTCAGTCTCCGACAGGAGCCTTCTCTCTTCTTCGACCATGTATGTGAGCCTCGAACCATGCTCTCACCACGGGAGGACACCGCCCTGCACCGACCTCATCATCGGCAGCGGCCTGAGAAGGGTGGTGATAGGTACCACCGACACCAATCCTGCCGTGGCCGGGAAAGGCATAAGACGTCTCCGGGAGGCAGGCATAGAGGTGCTGACCGGCGTGGCGGAAAAGGAGTGCCGCTTTCTCAACAGGAGGTTCTTTACCTGGCACGAAAAGCAACGCCCCTATGTGATCATGAAATGGGCACGCAGCGCCGACGGGTTCATCGACCTTGTGCGTCAGCCCGGTGACGCCGCAGAACCCCACTGGATAACAGGTATGGCCGAACGTATCCTGGTGCACCGGTGGCGGGCGGAGGAAGATGCCATACTTGCCGGAGGAGGTACGGTGCGTGCCGACAACCCTTCGCTCGACGTGAGACTGTGGAAAGGGAAGAACCCGCTGAGAATAATCGTCAGCCGCACAGGTAATATGAACCCGGGATCAAAGGTGTTCGACGGGTCGGTCGAAACGGTACTGTTCACATGTAATGAGAATATCAGTCTTCCCGGGGTGAGGGTGATTCACCTGGGCGACACCGGTCACTTCGTCGGGGAGGTGCTCAGGACCCTCCATGGCATGGGCGTACAGTCGCTCTTCGTTGAAGGAGGCGCTTACATCATAAAGAGCTTCATTAAGGCAGGGCTGTGGGATGAGGCACGGCGCTTTACGGGGTCAGTCAGGTTCAGCCGCGGAGTGCCAGACCCCTTCGTAAATTTCGCTCCCGCAAAATCAGTAGGTTTTGAGAAAAGTATACTGGAATTCATGTATCATTTTCCTGAAAACGACGTATAAGTACTGTTAGTAACTGCTTTTATTTGTTAACAAATAATAATTTGTATTTTTGAAATCCCAATTCATAAAAGGACCTAAAGTCATGAAACACTCATGTTTCGATATACTCAGGCATAAGTGCGGTAAGATCAAAAACATGGGCGTTATCCCGCTTTGCGGGACAGGCCGTCATGACTTAAGAAATTTGTTACAGTTATGATGAAACGAGGATTCTCCGTTCTTGTATTCTTACTTGTTGTTACCTGCCCTGGCCTTGACGGTCAGTCGTCGCGCAAGTACATCAAAGCGGGTGAGGACTTCATACGCAATGGCATGATCGAGGATGCCATCGATCAGTTCTCCAGGGCAATAGATGAGGCTCCGGCTTCTGTTGATGGTTATATCAGGAGGGCAAGGGCTTACGAGATGACAGGTAATTACCAGCTTGCCTACGACGATTACAAGAGGGCGAATAATTTTGAGGCTCACGATACCGGTATCCTGTATAACCTTGGCCGTGTATGCAACATCATGGGAGCCGGCAGGAAGGTCACCCCGGCCAGGAGCTTGGAATACTATGCCGAAGCCGTGTCATACCTGCAGGAGGCTATCAGGGCGGAGTTCCGCAACGGCAAGCTGTACAGTGAGAAGGTGGTTTCACTGATGGGGATGAAACTGTGGGACCAGGCACTGGGGGCATCCGATACTGCTCTCCAGATGAGGGACGATGCCATCAACTACTATTACCAGGGCATCATCTACCAGAGGATCAATGATGACAACACCGCAAGGCGTCAGCTGGAAAGGGCTGTAACAAAGGATAAGTCGCTCTCCGCAGCACGCCTTGAACTGGCCCGTGTACTCACCAGGCTGGGTGACGTAAACAGCGCCCTCGGACAATGTAATATGGTAATACGCCAGGATGAAAAGAATGTAGATGCCTACCTTACCAGGGCTATGGTCTATGAAGCCAGGCTTGATTATCCCTCGGCCATAAATGACCTGTCGACAGCCATCCTTCTTGAACCGGCCGAACCGTCGCACTATGTTGACAGGGGGGTCTATTACCAGAAGTTCAACCAGCACCTGGCGGCAGTGACCGATTTTACCAAGGCGCTGGCCCTTGACCAGTACAATCCCGAGGTATATCTTCTCCGCGCCAGGTCATATGAGGAGATACATGATTTCGAGAAGGCAGGAGCCGATTATTCAAGGGTCATCACCATGAAAGAGGACAGTGAGCCGGCCAGGAAGATGCTGAGCGAGGCTAACGACAGGCTCTTCGCCCTCAACCGCGAGACAGGCAGTCCTGAGATCTTCATCGAGTCCCCGGCCATTGTCAACGGACAGGAGATTGAAGTGGGCCTCGACAAAAAGAGTGTGATGATCACAGGCAAGGTCAGCGACAGGAGCATGCTGGCAGAGTTCTCAATAAACAACGTGCCTGTCAGGCATGAGGGCAGGGGGACGATACCCTTTGCTGCAGAGGTGGAGATCACACCGGATAACATACTGAGGATAGTGGCGAGAGACATATATGACAATGAGAGTGTGTTAACCTATAATATAAAGCGCACTGAAACAGATCCCCCGGAGATAAGGATACTTACCCCGTACCTCACGGGAGAGAATGTCCTGGTCATCGACAGCACGGCCACAAGTATAGATATAGAGGGAAAGGTGCTTGACCAGAACCTTATCACGTCGGTTAAGATTGATAACATCAGCGCCCAGTTCTCCGGTGATAATCTCAACCCTGCATTCATCGCCAAAGGTATCGATGTAAGGAACAATGACAGGATCACCATTGTTGCCGAGGACAAATACGGGAACAAAACGGTGAAGGATTTTGCCCTCAACCGTAACGGAACGACCATTTCGGAATCCAACCCGATGGGTAACACCCTGGTAGTCTTCATAGAGAACAGTGACTACCAGAACTTTGCTGCCCTGCAGGGACCGCCCAAGGATGCCAACCTGATCACTGGAGTGCTTGAAGATGACTACCAGGTCCTGCCCGTCAGGAGACTGAAGAACCAGACCAAACAACAGATGGAGAAGTTTTTTTCCATCGATCTGCGCGATGAGGTTAGGGCCAGGCAGATAAAATCACTGGTAATCTGGTTTGCCGGCCACGGGAAGTTTATCAATGATGTGGGCTACTGGATACCTATCGACGCACGCCGTGACGAGGAGTTCACATATTACAGCATGAACACTCTCAAGGCCTCGATGGAGACATACATGAACTACCTCACGCATGTGCTTGTGATAACCGATGCATGCGAATCCGGCCCCAGCTTCTACCAGGCTATGAGATCGGAGCTTAAGGCACGCAACTGCTCCGACTGGAGAGCCACCCAGTTCAAGTCGAGCCAGATCTTCTCTTCTGCCGGATATGAGCTGGCAGTAGACGACTCCCAGTTCACGCGCACCTTTGCCAACACCCTGCGCGGTAATCCTAACACCTGTATAGCCATTGAGGAGATTGTGCTTCAGGTGACGAAAGCAGTAACACAGAACAACCAGCAGAAGCCTATATTTGGAAAAATAACAGGGCTTAAGGATGAAGACGGTACGTTCTTCTTCATAAAGAAATAGCCTGATGCGGAAGGGAAGCAGCAATAACAGGATCACCACATCTTTCCTTTCAGCATGTCTGCTTCTCATGCTTTATATTATTCCCGGCCACCTTTACGGGCAGAACTATTACTTTGAACATTACGGATCAAAGGAGGGGCTTAGTGCCTCGAAAGTCTATACTGTCATCCAGGATGCAAATGACTTCATCTGGCTGGGGACAGGCAGTGGCGTGACCAGGTTTGACGGGCTGCGCTTTGAGAACTTCTCGACATCGGACAGCCTGGCCCCCGGAGGCGTCAAAAGCATATGTGAAGACAGCTACGGAAGGCTGTGGCTCGGGCACATAGGGGGCGGCATGTCACTCATAGAGGATAACGTCATCAAGAGGGTCTCCTTCTCGCCGTCGCTCTTCGTCGGTGTCGATTCGGCCCGTATCAACGATCCTTTAAGGCCGGTGGTGAGCCTTACAGGCGATGTCACGGGTATTGTGGAGTATGAGGGCTCACTGTGGGTAGCCACCTCCCTGGGCGGAGCCCTGCGCCTTGACATGCCTGACCGGGGCGTCACCATGATGACCGGGCAGCAGTTTATGAGCAGGCAGGGCCTGAGCAATGACGCCTTCGGTTTTTACTGCGACCGCAGCGACAACCTCTACTGTATCACTGACATGGGCATAAAGAAATATGATCATGCCAGCGACAGGTTCATACCGTTTAACCCGGAAGGCCTTACCCGCTATTTCCAGACAACGACCATCTTCGAGGATTCCCGTGGTAACATGTGGTTCGGTACCTTCAACGGAGGACTGTACAGGCAGGACGGGGAGACAGGGGAGATGGGTTTCTACGATACACGTAACGGGCTGTGGGGTAACTTTGTGACATATATACTTGAAGACTACCGCGGAAATATCTGGGTGGCATCACTGGAAGACTGGGAGAGCAGGGGAGGAATAACAGTCTTTTCGCCTGACGGAACAACAATACTGAACAACACCAACGGGTTGCTGGCTCAGCATATCCTCTGTATGATAGAGGACAAGGAGATGAATATCCTGATAGCCGACAGGGATGCCGGGCTCTTTATATACAAGGGCGATCACTTCATCTCATTCCTGGCCCCGGAATTCCTCGCCTCCAATGATGTCTTCACCCTCGCCCAGGATCCGGCAGGAAGGTACTGGTTCGGCACAAACAAAGGCCTGTCACTTTACAACCCTGCAAAAAAGGGTGATGCCCGTGTCAGGCTGAACGACTTTCCCGCGGCGCTGGAGGGCGCCCAGATAAATATTATTAAGCCCGACAACAACGGTCATGTATGGATAACCACTTCGGCTGACGAGATCTTCAGGTATGACCTTGACGAAGGCAATTACCGCTACGACCTGGATCTTAACGCCAGCCTGAGGTCACTGCGCATCGCAGCCATGACTGTCGATCATGACCACAACCTGTGGATCGGCACCGACCGTGCCCTTATTTTCTGGGATGAGCGAAGCAAAAAGAGTCGCACCTACACACAGATCAACGGCCTCACCGGTAACAATATCACCTCTCTCTTCTGTGACAGCAGCGGCTGTCTCTGGATAGGCACCGAGGAACGCAACGGCCTGACGAAGCATATACCCGGCACTGACACCTTCACCGTTACAGGCTTCAGAACGGATATAAACCCCACAGCCATAAGCGAGACCCCTGACGGCACACTGTGGGTTGGCACCATCGACGGCCTCTATGGTTTAAGGAGCGATACGATCTGGAAGAGTCTGACAGAGTCTGACGGCCTGTTGATGAACTCCATCAATCTTCTTCAGCCTGATACGGCAGGCAATCTTTTTATCGGCACCAACCTGGGTCTGAACAGGTATGATGCCGGGACAGGCATGATATCGTCATTCACTGAGAAGAACGGTTTCACAGGTATTGAAACCAGGCCCAACGCGTCTATCGCGGACAGCAGGGGCGACCTCTGGTTCGGGACGGCCAACGGTGCCATCAGGCTCACCCCGTCGCGGCTGCCGCCGGTGATTACCGAACCCGCAACACATATCTGGAGAACGCTTGTCAATTATGAGACTTTTCCCATGTATGACGGCATACGCCTGCAACATACACAGAACAGGATCATCTTTGATTTTCTAAGTATCTGCCTTGTGAATCCCGAGACCGTCAGGTATCAGTTCATGCTGGAAGGGGCCGATGAAGACTGGATTACGACTGACCAGACGAGGGCGATGTACTCATCGCTCAGCCCGGGCAGGTATCTCTTCAAGGTACGGGCCTCGAACAACAACGGATACTGGAACAAGGAGCCCGTAGAGCTCGCTTTCTCGATCAGGGGACCGGTATACAAGACCTCATGGTTCATAGTCCTTGCCATTACCCTGCTGGTAGGGCTCGTATATTTTGTCATCAGTCTCAGGGAGCGTACCCTCCGCTGGGAGAAGGAGCTGCTCGAGCAGAAGGTCGATGAGAGAACAGCCGAGGTGGTCTCCAAGAGCGTTGAGCTCGAGGAGAGGAACAGGGATACCACCGCCAGCATAAGATATGCGGAACGCATCCAGGCTGCCATGCTGCCGCCGGAGAACTTCTTCAACGATACCTTCGTGCTGTTCATGCCGAAGGATATTGTCAGCGGCGACTTCTACTGGATGCATGACAGCGGCTTCAAACAGTACATTGCTGCAGTCGACTGTACAGGTCACGGTGTCCCCGGTGCCTTCATGTCCATCATAGGACATAACTCCCTGAACAAGATTGTCAGGGAGAGCGGTATCACCAGGCCTTCCGACATACTCGATCACCTTAACATTGAAGTGGTGCATGCCCTCCTCCAGCGAAGCGAGAAGGCGGTGCGTGACGGGATGGACATCTCACTTTTATCGTATGACATCCTTGAACACGACGTTGAATATGCCGGCGCCTTTCAGCCGTTATATCATGTACGCAACGGGAAGGTCACGATATACAGGGCCGACCGTTTCCCCATCGGGATGATCGACGGTCAGGCCAGGAAGAGCTTCACAAACAACAGGGTTGAGGTGCAGAAGGGCGACATGCTCTATGTATTCACCGACGGCTTTGCCGACCAGTTCGGGGGCAGGAATGAGAAAAAGTTCAAGACCGTGAACATAAGATCCCTGCTCACACAGATATATATGCTTCCCGTTGATGAGCAGAAGCGTGTCCTGGAAAAAGCTATCAGGGACTGGATGGGTGACAACCCCCAGGTGGATGACATCCTGTTTATCGGGACGAGGATACCGTAACCTATATCCTTGCAATCACTTTAGGGTCTGCATGCCAGCCGGTATAGTTGGTTATCGCCGGCACCACCTCCCCGGCCGAGGTCACTATCTGCCATATGTCCTTGTGCTCGAGCCTCATGAAGTGTCCTTTAACCATATGATCGAAGAACTCTATCAGGTGATCATAGAACCCGTTGATGTTCATTATAATGACAGGCTTGTTGAACTGCCCCAGCTGCTTGAGGGTGATGACCTCCGTCAGCTCTTCCAGGGTGCCCACGCCGCCGGGCAATGCCACGGCAGCATCTGACATGGAGAAAATAGTCTTCTTCCTCTCTGACATATCCGCAGTGACAATCATATCCTCCACACCGCTGTGGCCCCATCCTTCCTTCATCATGAAGCCCGGGATGACGCCTGTGATGCTGCCACCCCCGGCCAGGAGAGTGTCGGCGAAGATACCCATGAGGCCTATTCCGCCGCCGCCATAGACGGCATGAACTTTCTCACGGGCGAAGACCGTTCCGAGATCCCCGGCAGCTTTCATATAAGCAGGGTCAATGCGGCTGCTTGAGGCTGCAAAAACACAAACCTTCATACGACGGTCAGAAGAGTGGAGTAAGCTTGGCCTCGAAGGCAGACCTGGCAGCAGCACCTACCTGCTTGTCGACCACTTCACCGTTCTTGAAATAGAGAACCGTGGGGATATTCCTGATCATGAACCTGCGGGCCACATCGGGAGAACTGTCGACATCGCACTTAACGACAAGGGCTTTGTCTTTATAAGCTTCTGCTATCTGTTCTATATACGGAGCTATCATCCTGCAGGGTCCGCACCACTCAGCCCAGAAATCTACTATTACAGGTTTGTCTGATTTCAGAACAATCTCATCAAAATTTGTGTCGTTAACTTGCTGTGCCATAATATTATATGTTTCTTGAATTAATTTAATTTCCAGCTTCAAAGATACCTAATTTACTTTAAAATCAAGCTCAGGATTATCTTCAAGCCATCCTATCAGTTCATCGGTGATACCTGCCTTGATGCTCCGGGAAAAGAGAGGGATTGTGATCTTATCGTCATGATCAATCAACAGGAATTTGAGTGATTTGTTCCCGGGGTTCTCGGAGATTATTGACTTCAGGTTCATAATGAACTCCGTATTAACCAGTTCGGATTTGAGTTTTATCGTTATGGAGTTGATCAGGTCTTCCCTTACAGTGGAGAGCAGGTGTATCTCCTTGATCTTGAACTCAAGCTCATCGGGGTTATAATGTCTTCCCTGTATCCTGCCTTTTACAAGCAGATGATAGTCGGTCTTGAAAAAGTTGCTGAATGACACGTACTCCTTGTCAAAGAGCAGGAAAGAGAAAGAATCGGAATAGTCCTGCAGGGTGAAGCCACCGAAGGGTTTGCCATTTTTTGTCACCCCGCTTCTTGTGTCGGTGACAATACCTGCCACGCACACATCCCTGTTGGCGAACTCACTCAGGTTCTGCAGGTCGGCCAGTGAGGCGTTGCAGAAGGTGTTTATCTCCAGCCTGAAGTCGTCGAGAGGATGGGAGGAGAGATAGATGCCTATCACCTGTTTCTCCTTGTTGAGCTTCTCCAGCTTCGACCAGTCGGGGCATGGTGCCGGCTCGGGGCGTACCAGGTCGAACCCTCCCGTCTCGCCGAAGAGCGACTGCTGGGTGCTGTTGCGTATGTTCTTTACGCTTGTGCCGTATCTCAGTAGGCTCTCGAGGAAGCTTGATCCTTTGTTGTCTGCCGAGAAGTACTGTGCCCTGGTTATACCCGGCAGCCCGTCCAGGGCCCCTGAGACAACCATCGCCTCAAGCATCTTCTTGTTCACCGTGTTGAGGTTCACCCTCTCTGCCAGGTCATATATATCCTTGTACGGACCGTTGTTCTCACGCTCTTCTATCAGGTGGAGCACGGCGTTCTCACCCACACCCTTGATGGCACCCAGCCCGAAGCGGATGTTTCCGCCCTGGTTGACGGTGAACTGCAGGTGGCTCTCGTTCACATCAGGACCCAGCACCTCTATGCCCATGCGCTTGGTCTCCTCCATCATCACGGTGATCTTCTTGATGTCACTGATGTTACGACTGAGGACGGCAGCCATGAACTCGGCAGGGTAATGTGCCTTGAGGTAACCGGTCTGGTAGGCTATCAGGGCGTAGCAGGTGGAGTGTGACTTGTTGAATGCATATTCGGCGAAGGATTCCCAGTCAGTCCATATCTTGTTGATGGTGTTCTGGTCATAACCGTTATTGCGGCAACCCTCTATGAACTCCTCCTTCATCCTGTCCATGATGTTGCGCTTCTTCTTACCCATCGCCTTGCGGAGCGAGTCGGCCTGACCCTTGGTAAATCCTCCCAGCTCCTGTGACAGCAACATCACCTGCTCCTGGTATACTGTGATACCGTATGTCTCCCTGAGGAATTTTTCCATTGCCGGAACCTGGTAGATAATCTTATCCTTTCCGTGCTTGCGCCTGATGTACTGCGGTATATAGTCCATGGGCCCGGGTCTGTAGAGGGCGTTCATGGCGATTAGGTCACCGAAGTGGTTGGGCTTCAGCTCCCTGAGGTACCGCTTCATGCCGACAGATTCAAACTGGAACACGCCTGTTGTCTCTCCGTTGCTGAAGAGCTCATAGGTGAGCTTGTCATCGAGTGACAGTCCCTGCAGGTCAATGGTTATTCCCTTAGATTTCCTAATGTTCTCGACGGCATCCTTCATGATGGAGAGGGTCTTCAGACCCAGGAAATCCATTTTCAGCAGGCCCACCGACTCCACGTGGTTACCCTCATACTGGGTGACGTAAAGATCGGTGTCCTTGGCTGTGCAGATGGGAATATGTTCGCACAGGATGTCCTTGCTTATTATGATACCGCAGGCATGCACCCCGGTCTGCCTGATACTTCCTTCGAGCACCTCTGCATACTTGAGTGTCTGTGCTATCAGCGGCTCTTTTGATTCCTTCTCCTTCAGCAGCTCCGGCACCTCCTCATAGGCCGAAGCAAGCGTCGTGCCCGGCCTGTCGGGCACCAGCTTTGTCAGCCTGATGGCTTCAGGCAGAGGCAGCTTCTGTACACGTGCCACATCCCTGATAGCCATCTTGGCGGCCATGGTACCGAAGGTGATGATATGTGCAACCCTGTCGTGCCCGTACTTGTTAACAACATATCTGAGCACCTTCTCCCTGCCGTCCTCATCGAAGTCGATGTCGATGTCAGGCATGGAGATACGGTCAGGGTTGAGGAACCTCTCGAACAGGAGGTTGTATTTTATGGGATCTATATCGGTTATCTTCAGGGCATAAGCCACTGTGCTGCCTGCTGCCGATCCTCTTCCCGGCCCTACCCATACACCCATCTCGCGCGCTGCCCTGAGGAAATCCTGCACTATGAGAAAGTACCCGGGGAAGCCCATGTTTTTAATGACGGAGAGCTCGAAGTCAATCCTTGTTTGAAGCTCAGGAGTTAACGTTCCCCAGCGTTCCTCCGCACCCTTTAATGTCAGGTGGCGCAGGTAATCGTCCTTGTCGGTGAATTCCTCCGGGATAGCGAATTCAGGCATTATCGGATCGCTGGTAAGGGGGTAATATTCGACCTTATCGGCTATCAACCCCGTGTTTGTTACAGCCTCCGGCATATCCTGGAAGATGGAGAGCATCTCGTCAGCGCTCTTGAGATACTCCTGCTTGGTATAGCGCAACCTCTTGGGGTCGTCGATATCCTTGCCGGTGTTGAGGCATATCAGGCGGTCATGAGCCTCGGCCTCGTCCTGCATGATAAAGTGGACATCATTTGTTGCGATGATCTTTATACCATGCTTTGCCGCCAGCTCGCGGTAAGCAGCCACCACCCTCTGCTGCTGCGGGAATACTGTCGTGTCGGCAGTAGGGTCGTTTGTCTCATGCCTCTGGACCTCCAGGTAGAAGTCGTCGCCGAAGATATCCCTGTAAGAGAGCAAAGCCTCCTCGGCACCACTGAGGTTACCCGACAGGATCTCCTGTGCCGCCTCGCCTGCGATACATGCCGATGACGCAATCAGTCCCTCATGATGCTCACGCAATAACTGCTTGTCAATACGTGGTTTGTAGTAGAAACCCTTTATCCATGCCTCGGAGACCAGCTTAACAAGGTTATGGTACCCGGTGATATTTTTTGCCAGCAGTATAAGGTGATCTCCCGAACGGTCTTCAACGGTGGTCTTGTCCTCGAGGCTGGTACGGGCGACATATATCTCGCAGCCGATTATGGGTTTGATTGATTCGGCGGTGGCGGCATCATGGAACTCTTTTACTCCGAACATGTTACCATGATCGGTGATGGCAAGGGCCTCCATCCCCAGCTCTTTTGCCCTCCTGACGAGCGCTTTTACACCCGAGGCACCGTCAAGAATGGAATATTGTGTATGTACGTGTAAATGAGCAAATAAGGACATTATCCACTATGAATATTTAAAGAATAATAAAGCTTTCCCGGAACAAAATTATGGAAAACAGGGGATGTTCGATGGTATTTTTATTAACAGGTCAAGAAAAAAACAATATATTTGTATTGACAGTTTAGGAGCCATGAAATAACCTTTGCCTTTTTTTTACCCTATATATTAACCTAAACAAAAAGCTATGAGAAAACTACTTTTGTTTGTTTTTGTTTTCTGCATCCCTGTATTGGCAGTCCAGGCACAGAAGGCAATCTCTGGGACAGTTTTTAGCTCTGAAGATAACCTTCCGGTTATCGGGGCTACGGTGCTTGTTAAGGGCACTACTACTGGGGTTTCGACAGATGTAAGCGGACACTTTAACCTGTCGGTACCCGAGGGCTCAATTCTCGAGGTCAGGTATGTTGGCCTGAGAACCAAGGAAGTGCAGGTTGGTGAGTCATCAACCTATGATATCACTCTTGATCCGGATCTTTTAGGTGTGGATGAAATTGTGGTTGTTGCATACGGTACAACTAAGAAAGAGACTTATACCGGTGCAGCCTCAGTTGTAAAGAGCGATAAGCTTATCTCCACCCCGACCACCTCGGTGGTGAAGGCTCTCCAGGCCAATGCCACGGGTGTGCATGTCGTTAGCGCCGACGGTGCATCTGATTCCGAGCCTGTTATACGTATCAGGGGAACCGGTTCCATCACGGCCTCTGCTGCCCCTCTGTGGGTAGTTGACGGTATTGCCGGCGGTACGGTACCAAACCTGAATGACATTGAGACCGTAACCGTGCTGAAGGACGCTGCTGCCTCATCTCTTTACGGATCACGTGCGGCCAACGGTGTTATCCTTGTGACAACAAAGAAAGGCCAGGCCGGGAAAACAGTGTTTACATACCGTGGCAAGCAGAGCTATGCCACAAAGACCACCAACAAGTTTGAGATGCTCAACGCTTCCGAATTCATGCAGAAGTCATGGGAAGGGTTATATAACTATGCATCCGATCTGGGTGACGATCTGTATACCTTACCGGAAAATTATCTTTCTTCTGCTGATTATGCACACAGAAACCTTGTGCTGCTGGCCGGCAAAAACCCG
>QKGI01000004.1 GCA_003250475.1 Bacteroidota bacterium
ACACTTGAGTTTTCATATGATGGCAAGAGATATATAACCACCGCTGCCGCATGCCCCAAGGTAAGGTATGATGAGAGTTCGTGCGACGAGCCCTGTTATTATATTTACGATAATGTTCTTGACCTGAGACTCAGGTACGAATAGAAGAGCTCTTCCGTTTCAGATTCTCAGCGTCAGAAGAAGCTGGCGCAATTCATTAGGGGTTACATCCTCCTGTATCTTACCGGCATCTGCCACAGATATTCTGCCCCTCTCCTCTGAGACTATAATCACCACGGCATCAGTCTGTTCTGTAAGTCCGATACCTGCTCTGTGCCTCATTCCGAAGCGTGCCGGCAGTGATGCCTGGTCTGTTGAAGGAAGCGGACAGCGTGCAGCGAAGATCTTCCCATTCTGTATAAGGACCGCTCCGTCATGCAGAGGAGAGCCCTTATAGAATATTGTCTTGAGAAGCTCATCCGTGACAAGGGCGTTCAGAAGCTCACCCCCGTCTGAGTATATGTCGAGCAGGCTTGTCCTGCCTACCGCAATGAGGGCACCGGTGCGGGACTGTGCCATGGACTCAACAGCATGAACTATCTCTTCAACGATCTGGTTGGTTGTCTGATCAACAGCTCCTGATGGGAAATACCTGTCGAAGGAAAACCTGTTGCGGCTCATATACCTGTTCCCGATAGCGAGAAGAAATCGTCTGATCTCCTGCTGAAAGACTATTATCAATGCAATCACTCCCACACCTATCACCTGTCCGATAATGGCACTGATGAGCTCCATATTCAGGGCTTTGACCACAAGCCAGAAGAGATATACAAAAAAGATTCCAAGGAATATGCTGAACGCAGCTGTCCCCCGTATAAGACGATACAACTGGTAGAGTATGAATGCTACCATGAAGATATCGATGAGGTCCAGAATATTAAATTCGAGCATAAGACAACCTGGGGTGACCGACAAATTTACGAATATTGATCAAATAGCCTGCCTGCCGGGTAAATCTTTTCAAACAGTGTTACCACCTCCCGTGCTTCATGAACATCATGAACCCTGAGGAAGGAAGCCCCGTTTATCAAAGCTGCCATATTCAGTGCTATGGTTCCGGTAAGAGCCTCGTCAGCCGTCTTGCCTAATGTTCTCCATACCATTGATTTGCGTGACAGACCGGCCATAACCGGCAGGCCGGTAATTTGAAATTCAGATAACCGCCTGAGTATCTCGAAATTATGAGCCGGGGTTTTACCAAAACCGAATCCGGGATCAAGGATGATATCCTTCACTCCCGCCACCCTGAGTGACTCCACCCTGGGTGCGAACCAGCCTATTATGTCTGCTACCACATCATTATATTGCGGATTCTGTTGCATGGTTTCCGGGGTTCCCTGCATGTGCATTAAAATATAGGGTACTTTCAGCCTCATTATCAGGGGGAACATCCCGGCGTCCATCTCTCCGCCGGAGATGTCGTTTATAATAGATACTCCCGCGTCGGCAACGGCTGCCTCTGCCACGGAGGCGCGATACGTATCTGCTGACAGCACTGCATCAGGGTACCTTGCCAGTATCAGCTCAGCAGCACTGCAAACCCTTTTCTTTTCAACCTCCGCAGGTACCGGCCTGGACCCGGGACGGGTGGAACAGCCTCCTATATCAAGTATATCAGCCCCGTCCTCCAGCATCTTACCGGCAACTGACAGTATCTCTTCACCTGACGTATGTCTGCTCCCTGGATAAAATGAGTCCTCGGTGACATTTATTATGCCCATGACCTGCGGATGCGTGAGATCAATAAGCCTTCCTTTTGCATTTATAAACATAACGTGATTTTAAGTCCTCATAAAGATAAGCATTGCCTCACAATGATACTCACCCCCTCCTCCCTGTTTAAAAATCAGGAAGAAAGCGGCAGCAGGGCTTCCTATTATTGTTTATCTTTAGGACCTTTCAAAGTTAAACAGACAGGCTTACGGAGGTCAACTGAAAGATGAAACTTATTGTAATTGAGGGACTCGATGGTGCAGGGAAATCAACACAGATCACGCTGCTGAAGGAGTGGTTTGCCGATAGAAAGCTACAATGCAGGTACATACACTTTCCCAGGACAGATGCACCCTATTTCGGTGAACTTGTTGCCAGGTTCCTGAGGGGTGAGTTCGGAGATATAAACCATGTCGATCCCTACCTTGTAGCGATGCTTTATGCCGGTGACAGGAAAGACGCCGCCTGCATGATAGAAACATGGCTACGAGAGAAATACTTCGTTATTCTTGACCGTTATACTTACTCAAACATCGCCTATCAGTGCGCCAAGATGAATTCGGAAGCTGAATCCGCGAAGCTTGGTGAGTGGATACTCAGACTCGAGTTCGAACATTTTAACATACCGAAGCCGGATATCAACATCTTCCTTGATGTTCCGTTCCGGTTCACGGAAGAAAAACTGGGAAACCAGCGCCAGGGTGATGACAGGACATACCTTATGGGAAACCGTGACATACATGAAAGCAGTCTCGCATTTCAAAAAAGGGTCCGGGATGTATATGCATGGGTTGCTGATAAAGATGAAAGCCTGCAGGTGATACAGTGTTATAATGAAGTATCTGAGATGCTTTCACCCGAGGAAGTCTTCAGCAGAATACTTGACAAACTAAAAGAGAAAAAAATTCTCATATGAAACTACTGACACAAACCGCCAGGATACTAACAGGCCTGCTCTTTGTCTTTTCCGGATTTGTAAAAGGGATTGACCCCCTCGGCACTGCCTTCAAATTAGAGGATTACTTCACTGCCTTCAGTATTGGTTTCCTTGACGACCTGGCCCTGCCCCTGGCAATCCTGCTTTGCCTCGTGGAATTTGTTACAGGAATGATGCTACTTACAGGGTCTATGGTGAAACTGTCATCATGGATGGCAGCGCTTTTTATGGCCTTTTTTACACCGCTTACCCTTATACTTGCTCTCTTCAACCCGGTGTCCGACTGTGGCTGTTTCGGTGACGCCATACACCTTACCAACTGGCAGACCTTCCTGAAAAACGTGGTCATCACCTTGTTGGTGGTGTTTGTCTTTATCCGGAAAGATGACAGCAGAGGAAGCCTGTCTGTCAAAGCCGGGATGAACTTTACTCTTGCCTTTGTTTTTCTTTTCCTGCTCTTTATGAGATATAACCTGGCTTATCTGCCGGTAATTGATTTCAGACCCTACAAAGTCGGGACAAATCTTGCAGAGGCCATGACTGTACCTCCCGATGCAACACCAGATAAGTACGACATAAGGTTTATCTATGAGAAGGACGGGAACCAGAAAGAATTTACACTTAATGATTATCCTGCGGATGACACTTCATGGAAATTCATAGACCAGAAATCGGTGCTGATCTCAAAAGGATATGTGCCGCCAATCCATGATTTCGCACTTATGACCGGTGTTGGGGTTGACATGACTGATCATGTTACCCGGCAGCAGGGCGACGTTTTGCTTATGATTGCCAGGCGCCTTGGGAAGTCAGACAGGGAGGGACTGAAAAAGGGCTATGATCTGGGTATCGAGCTTCAGAAGAGAGGCACCGGTTTCTACATACTGACAGCCAGCACACCGGAAGAGGCCGGTATGCTTGTCAAGGGTTTCGACGCACTCTTCGCAGACGAGACGACACTTAAAACGGTGATAAGATCAAATCCCGGTTTTGTACTGCTTCATAACGGTACGGTGGCAGCCAAATGGTCTTACCATAATCTCCCGGCCAGCCAGGCCTTCACAGGTGACCTTAATGCACTCGCTCTGGGCAGCCAGCTTGCATTGAGGAACAGGCTTATAATTATTATCTCGGTCATCATTGTGCTGCTGGCTGTCTCACTAAGTCTTCCCGCCAGGTTTGGATATATTCATAAGGATCAGAAAAATCAACTTTAACCAATAAATATTACGATGAGAAAGAAAATTGTTGCAGGGAACTGGAAAATGAACATGGAATTAAGCGAGGGAGTAGCCCTTGCCACAGGTATAAACAAATATTTCAAATCCGAACCTTTGAAAGAAAAGGAGGCCATACTCTGTACCCCCTTCATACACCTTGGCATTGTCAGTACACTTCTGAATGCACCCGGTGTGACTGCCGGAGCACAGAACTGCAGTGAACACAAGTCGGGTGCCTATACCGGCGAAGTGTCGGCGGCGATGATAAGAAGCACAGGTGCTTCAACCGTCATAATAGGGCATTCCGAGCGACGCTCCTATTATCATGAGGATGACATGCTGCTGGCTGCCAAGACTGCTGAAGCGTTACGTAACAACCTGCGGGTCATATTCTGCTGTGGTGAGGTACTCTCTGAGAGAGAAGACAATAATCACTTTGCTGTGGTAAAGAGACAACTGGAAAAGGGTATTTTCGTTCTCCCTGAAGAGGAATTCAGGAAATGTATTATAGCCTATGAACCTGTCTGGGCCATCGGCACAGGCGTCACTGCCACTCCGGCACAGGCACAGGAAATGCACCACTTCATACGTGAACTCGTTGCCGGTAAGTATGGTAAAAATGTGGCTGACGATACTACAATCCTTTATGGCGGAAGCTGCAAAGCATCAAATGCTGCCGAGCTTTTTGCCAACCCTGACGTCGACGGTGGCCTTATAGGCGGGGCATCCCTGTCAAGAGAGGAATTCTGTAATATTGTCAATGCCCTCTGATTAAGGAATGAAGAAGGTCATCTTCACTCTTCTGGCACTATCAGTACTGTCAGGTGCCCTGACAGGCCAGGTTCCCGTTCAGTTCTCAGGTGACACGGCGAAATTCACCTCTGAGCTGACGGAATTCATGGGTACTCTGGTCAGCAAGCCGGGAAAAGTTGAACTTGATCTCTTCAATGCCTTTTATGACAGTACATGTTATTCACCTGACGTCAAATACAGGATAATAAATGTGGCCAGCCAGCTGAAAGACCGCAAGCTGAGCCAGATCCCGGGTTTTCTTTTATATATGCGGACCCTCACTGATTTCATTAAGACCGGGCAAAAGCATAACGAGATCACTGCCTGGCTGGACGGTCTCAGTGAAATGGCCTTTGATCCGCGTTTTCCGAATGCCTCGGTTGAGAAATTTATCGAGGTGACCGGCCAGCTCCTGATAGACAACACAATCTTTTCTGCAGGATCGGTAAGATGGAAGGCCAGAGAGGGCAATGTAGAATTTGTCAGGGATACGGTCCTGAAGATTGAAATCAGGGCTGTTACCCTGACAGCCTACCTGGGTAAAGACAGTACCAATATATATGATTTCACCGGTACATATTTCCCTGACAGCTTTCTGTTGCATTGCAGGGAGGGGAAGGTTACGTGGGAGAAAGCAGGTTATGACCCATCGGAAGTCTTTGCCAGTGTCAAAGACTTTGACATAGACGTTACGAGAAGCGAGTACACATGTGACTCTTCCCTGCTGACCCATCCGACCTATTTCAAGAACCCAACTGCAGGCAGGCTCACTGACAGGGCAGTGAATATCGTCTCTCCGGAAAAAGCCTCTATGCCGCGCTTTGAAACATATGAAACAAGGTTTTACATCGATGACATATATAAAGGAGTCGATTATGAAGGAGGCCTGACCCTTGAAGGGGCTATCGTCCGTGGCACAGGCACCAACTGGTTTCCGGCCAGCGTCAGACTGTACAGGAATGACACTCTTGCTGTCAGGCTTACATCAAGAAACTTTATTCTGTCACAGAAGACGATAAGCAGTTATGAAGCCGCCGCTACACTCTACCTGGGAGCTGATTCCGTATATCATTCCAACCTGGGGTTCTCATACAATACGGACACCAGGGAGGTAAGCATGTTCCGTACCACAAGCCCCCTTTCAAGAAGTCCGTATTCCGATACCTATCATAATATGGACCTCTATTTTGAACATCTGTCATGGGATATGGACAAGCCTTTCATTATCATGTCACGTACAAGGGGTTCATCAATAGGATCTGCCAGGTTTGAGTCAGTCTCATTCTATAACGAGGCGAACTTCTTCAGACTCATGCGCCTGGATGATATTCATCCCCTTTACCGTGTGAGAGACTATGCCAGGGCTTACGGTTCTGACGTCTTCCCCGTTGAGGGCTTCGCCAAATGGATGCGGATGCCGCTGGAACAAGCGACAGCAATGTGCATTGAATTATCCAATAACGGATTCCTCTTTTATGACAGAAACTACAATGAGGTGACGATCAAGCCTAAAGTCGACGATTACATTGCCTCCTTTGCCAAGAAAAAGGATTATGATGCCATAACCATTTCAAGTGAGACCAGGGACCAGGAAGAAAATGCCATCCTTGACCTGAAAAATAACGACCTTAACATATGGGGAGTAAGAGTTGTCTCACTGAGCGATTCACAGAATGTAGCAATCAGACCTTACGGAGGGCACCTCGTTGTCAAAAAAAACAGGTCGATAGCATTCGACGGTATAGTACAGGCCGGACTCTTTACCATCTACGGCAGAAAATTCCTGTTTAATTATGACAGTTTTAATATTAAGCTTGAGAAAATCGACTCCATTAAGATTGCCGTTGAGACTGATGAGAGGGATGCCTTCGGACGGCCTGTCATCAAACGTATTGACAACCTGATTGAACTGGCAACTGCCGAACTGGATATTGATGACAGAAGGAACAAATCCGGACTGAAGAGTCTGAAACAATATCCGATCATCAATTCAACAACGGAATCATACATCTTTTATGATGAGATCAATGATCTTGACGGAGTATATCCAAGAGAGAGCTTCTATTTCAAACTTGATCCGTTCACCTATACAAACATAGATCACTACACAAATGCTGAAATGGCACTTGCAGGTGAGTTTGTTGGTGGAGGAGTGATGGAGCCTATGCGTCAGACCCTCACCATACAACCTGACACCTCACTCGGATTTGCCATGACAATCCCGGCGGAAGGCATACCTGTATACGGAGGTCGTGGCACTCTTTACAATCACCTGAGTATGAGCAACTCAGGACTGATAGGCAGTGGCAGTGTCGATCATCTGACCGCGACAGCAGTATCAGACACCTTCCGGTTCTTCCCTGATTATATGTTTACCAGGGCACGGAGTTTCAATATGAAAGCTGACACATTGAGCCGGTTCCCGGTGCTCAGCTCTGAAGACGTTGACATACAATGGCTCACTGACAAAGACGAATGGTATGCCGTAAACAGTGAGGGTAAAGACTTCCGTATGTATGCCAACGGAACAACAATGGAAGGCACCCTGATACTCAAGCCTGATTTGCTCGAAGGAAAGGGAGAAGTGAACACCGACGAAGCACGGATCACCTCGGAAACATTCTCATTTGGATCTGTCACTGTTGATGCAGACACCTCAGACTATTATCTTAAGGCTCTGAGGGGCAATGGCTACGGTTTTGTTGCAAGCAATGCCAACACGCACGTCGATTTCGTTCAACAGCGTACCTCATTCAGCCTTAACACCGATTCGTCGTTTGTAGTGTTCCCGGAGATTGAATATATCTCCAAGATGACAAACTTTTCTTATGACATGAATACCAAGATCCTTGACATGTCACAAAAAGGCAGGGAGGCGATACCTCTGATGCCGCCTGAACAGCTTCTCACCGTACATCCCGGTATGGAGGAGAAAGCTACCTTCCTGTCGACAAACAACATGAAGGATACAGTCAAATTCCAGTCCGGTTCTGCCTCATATTTCCTGCAGGATGAATATGTCATGGTCAGGGATGTTAACTACGTCCCGGTGGCCGATGCACTTATCCAGCCTGGCCAAGGGGTATTGTACATCACCAGGGGGGCAGGAATAAGAGAGACAGACAGTGCCATCGTGGCAATAAACAACAAACACCTTATTCATTCGGCCAGGATAAATATTGAGAGCAGTGCCAGTTACTACGGGTCAGGCAAGTATGATTATGTTGATGAGTCAGGCAACAGCCAGGTAATCCAGTTCCAGGAGATAAAGGTTGATACAATGGCTACAAGGGCCAGTGGCTATATACCTGACAAGCAACACTTCACCCTCAGTCCGGCATTTACATTCTCAGGAGATGTTTCATTGCTGGCTGCAAATGACCACCTGATATTCACAGGTACAGCAGGGATAGTCACCGATTGTGCCAACATAAATAACAGGCCGGTAAAATTCAGTGCCGCCATAGACCCTGAGAATGTGCTGATACCTGTTAATGACAAACCTCGCGACAGTGATGATAACCTCCTTTTTTCAGGCACATTCATAACCCTGGACGCTGAAGGCGTTTATGGTACATTCCTCTCTGAGAGGAAGACATGGAGCGACAATCCGCTGCTCAATGCCCAGGGTTATCTGTTCCATGACAGGGGCTCGGGAACATACCGGATAGCGTCACTTGAGAAATTGTCTGACCTCACCATGCAGGGTAATATGGTGAGCTTTGACAGGAATATGTGCATCCTGGAGAGCGAAGGAGTGATCAACTTCGGCGTCAACTATGACCTTTTGAAACTAAAAAGTGCGGGTTTCGTGGTACATAAAACAGACTCGTCAAAAGTAACCATCAAGTCGCTCCTCAGCTTCTCATTTCATTTTAATCAGGAGGCTCTTAAGGTTATGGCGGACGACATAAGGTCGATACCTACGCTTAAAGTAGTGAACCTCTCTTCCGATTTTAACTCAAAGGCCATGCGCAACCTCCTCGGGGTGGATGCTGCCAGGACCCTTAATGAAGAACTTCAGTTGTTCGGTGTGGTGCGCTCCTTGCCCAGGGAGTTCTCCTCCCAGCTGCTGCTGAATGATGTAACCCTTGTATGGAACCCAAATACCATGTCATTCATCTCTGAGGGTAAGATCGGGATAGGCTTTATCGGGGAGAATCCCATGAACATCTATGTTGACGGATGGGTGGAGCTTCAACGTAAAAGGTCCGGAGACCTTCTCGATATTTACCTGAAGGCAGATAATAATGTTTGGTACTGGTTCTCATACTTCAGAGGCATCCTCATGAGCTATTCGTCAAACCTTACCTACAATGACCTTCTCAGCAACACCAAGGACAAGCTCAGGAAAGATCCCGAATCTAATTCCAGGGTCAGTTACGAATATATGCTCGGACTGCCTGACAGACTTCAAAGGTTTATCAGGAGAATGGATGGTAGTGCTTCAGCCCTCGATCAGATGAACGAAAATTACTAGTCTCTGTCAGTCCTCCCCCGCTGACGGAACTCGATCACCTCCATGTCGCTGATATTGTCAGCATTAACATCAAAACGAAGAAGGGTCATGACCCTGTGTATCCCCGTCCGGCCGGCCGATCCCGGATTTATACACAGCATATTGTGTTTCCTGTCGTATTCAACCCTGACAATATGTGAGTGTCCGCAAACGAAAATATCAGGCTTCAACCTCTGTATCAGTTCAAGGGCACGCGGTGAATAGCGGCCCGGATAGCCTCCTATGTGAATCATCAGTACATTCTTGTTACCTGCCATGAAGAACAGATACTCCTTTGTTGCACTTCTGACCCTGAAATCATCTATATTGCCCCAAACGGCCCTGAGAGGCTTGAAAGTCTCAAGCTCTGTTATTACATCAATATTACCGGCATCACCGGCATGCCATATCTCGTCAACACCGGCAAAATGCTCATAAACAGCAGGATCAACCCACCCGTGCGTGTCTGAGATTACTCCAATAGTCATTACCTGTAAGAATTATTAATACGAATGCTAAAATCAATAAATTTGTGGAAAGAAGTGTCAGAATGCAGATTTTTTATTCGGCAAATGTATTTGATGGCAAAGCCCTCTTCAGCAGGGAGGAATCCGGACATTGCCTGAGGGTGCTGCGTATGCGCCGTGGTCAGAGCCTTGCCTTTACTGACGGCAAAGGCAGCCTGTACGAGGGAGTAATCACAGATGATGATCCCTCGGGCATGACTGTTAAAGTGACGTCAACAGAGAGCGGATACGGCGCCCGTAACTACAGGATCCATATAGCAATCTCACCGTTAAAAAATGATGACCGCCTCGAATGGTTTATCGAGAAAGCCGTTGAGACAGGCATAGATGAAATAACCCCACTCATCTGCAACCGGACCGAAAAAAAAAGGATCAGGAAAGAGAGACTTGAAAGCCTGATCCTGTCTGCCATGAAGCAGTCGGTCAAGTGCTACCTGCCCTGTCTGCATGATCCGGTTCCATTCACCGACTTCCTGCATTTCAGTCATGAAGGCAGGAGACTTATTGCCAGCTGTGACCCTGAGACGGTGAGGACCGGCATCACCTCATCGTTCAGCCGGGGAGAGGACATTACAATTCTCATCGGGCCGGAAGGCGATTTCACGCTTGAGGAGCTGGCCATGGCCATTAAAGAAGGTTTTGAGCCCGTACATATGGGCCCAAGCCGCTTCAGGTCAGAAACAGCAGGCGTTATTGCCTGCTGCTCTGTCTACCTGGCCAATATCTGATATCAGCCGCCAACCAGGAAATCAAAGACGCCGTTTATCTTCTTCACCGGCACCTTGTAAAACTCGGTGTATTTGCACTTCTCACAGACGATAGCCGTATATCTTGTCGCCTGAAGATCGAATAGTTGTGTAAAGAGGTTGTGGGCTACCCTGATCTCACTTATACTGTACTTTCTGCCTGAGCATTTGGGACAGGTGTACCTGATTACCGGCAATTCACTTTTCATCTTTTCCACCATTTGATTTTTTATCAGTCATTCGAATACGTCCTGACTTGCGCAGTGCCTGGTCAAGGATCCATTCAATCTGACCGTTTATACTGCGGAACTCGTCTGATGCCCATTTTTCTATGGCATTGAGCTTGTCAGGATCGATCCGGATTATGAAAGACTTTTTCTGCATACCTATTGATGCAGGGTACCGGTGTTGATGATCGGATTAGGATCCTTATCTCCGCACAGCACCACCATCAGATTGCTGACCATAGCCGCTTTCTTCTCCTCGTCAAGATCAATGATACGCTTCTCCGAAAGCTGTTCCAGCGCCATTTCAACCATTGACACGGCACCCTCGACAATCTTAAAGCGTGCTGCCACAACAGCTGCGGCCTGCTGACGGCGGAGCATGGCTCCTGCTATCTCCTCAGCGTAGGCAATATAATTTATCCTTGCCTCAATTACATTAATACCGGCAATCTTAAGCCTGTCACTTATCTCCTTTTCAAGCTCGTCATTTACCTCCTCACCACCACTGCGGAGCGTGATCTCCTCTTCATGACCCTCCCAGTTGTCATACGGGTACAGTCCTGCCAGCTTGCGAAGGGCAGCATCGCTCTGAACCAGCACAAAATGCTCGTAATTATCCACATCAAAAGCCGCTTTATATGTGTCTTCAACCTTCCAGACAAGAACAAGTCCTATTTTTATAGGATTCCCGTTTTTGTCATTTACCTTAATAGGCTCACTGTCAAAGTTTCTGGCACGAAGCGAGATCTTTTTCCTGGCATAGAAAGGTATGGCCCACCAGAAGCCATTTCTCTTTACCGTACCCCTGTATGCACCGAAAAGAACCATAACCATCGATTCATTGGGATTGACCACCATTAATCCCGGCAGAATAAGGAAGACCAGCACCATTAGCAGTACCCCCACCAGGATAAGCTCCTGTATGAACGAATACACAACCGCTGCTATCAACAGTAGCCCGATTATCAGGAACAAATATCCTGATGACGCTTTGAAAATTTTTTCTTCTTTCATGACATATGATATTATTATGATATCACAAAGATATTACATTAATTCACTCATGTCAAGAAAAAGAGAAAAAAAATCTACATTTGGGCCATGCATGAACGTCATACAAACAGGGCTATTTACTTCAGGGAACAGGCACAGACCACCACCAGGCATATTATTCCGTTTATAGACAGCATCCTGCACGTAAGCGCGGATATTTCCGTGCTTGAGATTGGATGCGGTGAAGGCGGCAATCTTCTTCCATTTCTAGAAACCGGGTGCAGCCGCATCACAGGTATTGATCTATCAGAAAGTAAGATTCAAAATGCACGCCAATTCTATTCGGGCATCCCGGGCGGGGAAAGGATAGAGTTCATTGCTGCCGACATTTATGACTCAGGTGGTATAGGTTCTTATGACCTTGTTATGATGAGGGATGTGCTTGAGCATATTCATGATCAGGAAAAGTTCATCGCATTTGTGAAGAGATTTCTCAATCCCGGAGGGGTTCTCTTCATTGCCTTTCCTCCCTGGAATAATCCATTCGGTGGCCACCAGCAGATGTGTGACAACAGGCTCCTCTCAAAGATGCCATGGATACACCTGCTTCCGCGTAAAGCATACAGATGGCTCCTCAGGGCAGGCGGTGAGACATCTTCCCGCATCGAGGGTCTTCTGGAGATCAGGGATACAGGTATAAACATCGGGCGTTTCGAAAGGATAATAAAAAGAGAGGGATTTTCCGTCCTGAAAAAATCCCTCTGGCTTATCAATCCGAACTTCGAGATAAAGTTCGGTCTTCGTCCCCGGCGACTGCCTCAGATGACCGGAAGAATCCCGATCTTAAGAAATTTCCTGGCAACAACCGGATATTATATTATTTCAGGGCCTCATCCAGAGCCCTGAGAATGGGCTGCGGAGATATCTTCGCTCCTACAGCCAGGTTCATCCAGTGCTGTGGTGTCAGTCTTCCCAGGCTATACATACGGTCGACTTCGTCAGAGAAGTTCCTGCCACTGAGATAATCTTCTATCTGGAACTGTATGATCTGTCCGTAGGCATAGTTCTGCAGGTATAAAGGCCCGTTGATCATGTGTGAATAAATGGCGAGCAACGGTGAATCGTTTGCTCCCAATACAGGAGCGAAGTACTTGTTCCACACCTCTGTGGCAATTGTGATGGTCTGCTCCTTCAGCATTGCCGGTGTAGCTTCCGGATTTTCATACAGCCACTTCCACAATTTCATCTCCACCGTGCTTACGCCCATAATTTCCATCAATGACCATGCAGCATCAAGGGTCTGCAGCCTTACTTTCTCAGTATTATCCTCTTTGATTCCCAGTAGCATCAGGTCACGATCCTGAAAGAGGAAGGCCGTAGCTTCCGTGAAAGCAGTGTTTGGAACTCCTGAGAGCATGTAATAATCTACGTCATAAAGAGAGATAGTCTGCTCCACATTGTGACCGAACTCATGTACGGCAATATTATACCCTTTATAGTCCATCCCCTTGTCTGAGATCCTTGTACGGAGGTGTGACACTGACCCTCTCATGGCTGCGCCCCAGGCATGGCCGGAGCCTCTGGCAGGGTCGACAACAATTTTGTCAGCCAGGTATTTTGCTCTTGCCGGTGACCATCCCAGTTTCACCAGCATAGACGGCATGGCAGCCCTGAAAGCATCAGGGTCGGGATAAAGAGCAGAGGTCTTTGAGGTGAGAAAGGTCTCCGATATTGTACTCCTCGGTTTGAAACCGTCATACCATATGTCATAAGGCCTCAGGTCACGGCCAAGCCTCTCCCTGATGATTGAAGCTATCTGCTTCAGCTGTGGTGAGTTCAGATACTCATCAAAGAGTTTCTCAGCATCCTCCTGTGATATCTCCATTCCTCCGGCGAAACTGCGGAGTATTGCAGTGTTCATACCCGGACTATACGGGTCAATAGCCTTCAGGGCATTAAAGATATTAATTACATGAGCATAACGGGTGTCAGCCTCATTTGACAGCTCAACAGGTGTTCCCTCCTTTACCACCTGGTTGGTAAACGGATCCCATTCGTAAGCAGGATTATTAATAACCTCTCCAGGTATCTCCTGCCTGATTATACGTTCCATGACCTTATAGATCATCTCCTGCTTCTCGTTGCCGCTCTCTTTATCGGCATAGTTAGATTTGATCTCATCACGGAGGTTCCAGTGAGACAGAAGGACCATGTCATCCGGGAAAAGCTGGCGTCCGTCATCGGTACGCAACTTTCCCATGCAGATATTGTAGTCGGCAATATACATTTCGGCATTACCCAGGGCTACTGAAGCTGCCTGGTTTAGTTCTGCAGGTACCCGTGATATGAACTGGTCACCCAGACGGGCCATAGCCCACTGCTCACGGCTCCAATCGGTCCCATACTGCTCCTTTTCGGCAAGAGTATAGTAAGGGAAGTTCAGGGCTATTACAAATGCGATCTTGTTATCGTAAAAATCAGACTGCAGGTGTGAGCCAACGGAATAATTGCCAAACATGCGGTCAATCTCGTCAATCTCACCGGCAGCTTCGTCAAGCACTTTTCTCAGATCCAGCGTTATCTCATTCATATTGCCACCAAGTGTCTCAAAGTAATTGCTGACCTTAATAAAGACAGACTTTCTCCTGTCAGGGTCAGAGATATAGCCTGAAGCAACAAAATCACCAAACTCTTCAGCTGTGCCATCCTCTTCGCGCCACAGCGAGGCAGCATGTCTCACACCTTTTTCGAGTAATGCTCTTTCAGCGGAGGGCTGTTCGCCCATAACACGGTCAACAGCAGCATTTATTGTAGTCTCACCGATGAAGCCGGCTGTCATCTCTCCTTCATTCCTGATGTTGGAAGTGCAGGCCGTAAACACGATTGTCATAAGAATCAGGATTTTTTTCATCATAATTATTATTGTGTTGTTAGTTTAATACATACTGTACCCCGGTGCTGACGAAAGCCGGCAGTGGTATCCCCGTCACTTTCGGGATAGTAACGGGGTGATCATACCTGCAAATGTACCTCCGGCACAACCAGGGTTCATATCTGTGCAGCAATATCGCAGATTCTACTTTACTACCTGGTCAGCATAGTATTTTGCCGTCAGTTTCTCCCCGGTAGCCTTTTCTATCATTTCGTTCCACTGGTAACGGGCTCCGGGCATAAAAACGGCTGCCTTGAAGAACTCACCCAGTGATTTCATATCAGTACCGGTTTCTCCTTTGGTAACAGAGGTATTAATATAGGCTGTGAACTGTGATGCGAGCATCTCACCCAGAAGATAATTGTGATAATAACAGGGATAGAGAGCTATATGGATCTTCGTTGCCCAGTCAGGCATATCACGGCCTTCAGGTTTTTCAACCATCTGGTACTTTTCAACGATATCCCACCAGAGTTGATTGAGATCCTGCTCCGGGTCTTCGTACATAGATTTCTCAAAGCGGTACATCACCTGGGCCCAGCGACTGAATACAAGTTGCTGTAACCTGAAAGCATTAAGCGCGTCTTCACTTATCTTTTCCTTTTCCTTCTCATCAATAACGCCCATATAGTTCATCCATTCAGGATCAGTTGCGAGTCTGCCGAAGAAGTTGGCCACGGCTTCAGTGGTAAAGGCGTGAGCAGCATCCCTGAGGGTGAAAGGCAGGGTCATATCATTATAGTATGAATAAACTCCGTGCCCCAGCTCATGAAGGATTGTATTCATCCAGTATGAGTCAGGCCTTATATTGTCAAGGGTGCGCACATCTCCAGCCCGGTCTATATCTGTTGAAAAGGCGTGCTGATTTTTGCCGGGTTTCTCATACAGATCGCTCCTGGCAAGAATAGCATCAACCGGCAGTCCGATGGATGAATAATAATCGGAAGCGAGCTTTACCGGATCCTGTTTCTCATAATACTTATCAAAGTTGACAGGATAGATCTCAGGGGCCTCCTGGAAATACCTGTTCTGGTAGTGCCAGGGTTTCAGGTCGCTGGCAGCTATACCGTATCGCTTTGCATAGTAATTGTCTATCTCCCCTTTAAGCCTGGTGAAGCTGCCGCGCGTCAGGCTGTCCAGTTCGTCAAATATCGCCGTAACCTCATCAGGATCCTGGTCTGACAATTTAAGGCTCATCTCATGGAAGTTGCCGAAGCCCAGTTCCTGGGCAATCCTGTTACGGTGTTTTACGAGCATAATAATATCATCAGCTACCACCGGACCAATCATCTTATGTCCCTCCCAGGCCTTCTGCAGCTCACCACTATTTACCGAATGCCGGAGAATATCTTCCACCTCATTGTCAGTCAGCTGCTTACCATCGACGTCAGCTCTGAACGTCGTGAATTTCTTCGATATCTCAGTCTCCATTCTGACCTGTTCGGAAATCAGGCTGGTGTCTATCTGACCAGCCAGGTACATGTTAAAAAGCAGGTCAAGCTGCCTTGCGAGAATGGGGTCTTTCACCTTACCGGATTCTTTCATTTCCTTCAGGCTGGCAAATGCCTCCTTATCTGTATAGTAGCTAATATATGCCACAGATGCTTTTTCATTACGGTCCCATGCTTCCGCTGTTCCGGTAATGTTTGCATCCCATGAGGCCAGCGCCGATTCCTTATAAAGTGGTATGGCCTCCTCTTCATACGAGGAGATGAAATCTCTCATCCTGGTTTCCATTTTTTCCTGTTTTGATGTACATGACCAGAAAATGGTCATGAGCAGAATAGAAAAGATTAGTGTCTTTTTCATAGGTAGCTATTTTGATTTACGGGTTCAAAATAAATTATTCGGGTAATGCGAAGGTAAATAAATTCGGTCAAAACCCGGGGCGATCCCCTCCGGTATTAATAAAAACTGTGTCAACCCGGGGTACTGACAGAGAACAAAAACGGAGAGCGGATCAGGGCCTGCAAATAAAAAAACCGGTCAGGGGATCCTGCCGGTTCCTAAAGCTATAGTAATGACGCTGCAGAAAAAAATTCAGTGCAATTTGTCATGCCTGATCTTCTCGAAAAGGCTTGCGATAACCTCATCAGATGGCTCATCATCCTGATCCGGCAGAAGGATACTGAGGGCAGCATCTATTCCAAAAGCATCAGCAATGAGATCTGACGGTGTATGGGTTATCTCAAAATAAGAAAGTAAAAGGGTAGAATTCTTATCCATAGGCGCTTGTGTTCTCATAGATGAAAAACGCCCTCTTACTTAAAAAATTGTATCAGCTTATCGAAAGGGTTATATTTTTTTCTGTCATGATCTTACGCATATTAATCAGCGCATATCTCATTCTTCCAAGAGCAGTATTTATACTTACACCTGTCATGTCGGCTATCTCCTTGAAGCTCATTCCTGCATAATGGCGCATTATGACCACTTCACGCTGATCCTCAGGCAGTCCGTTTATCAGGCGGCGAACGTCACGCATGACCTGCCGGCGCACAATTACATCCTCCACATTTTCATCAGAAAGTCTTCTCGAATTAAGAAGATCTGTCTCGTAGTCATCGTTGAGCACAATCCCCATCTGCTTCTCATGCCTGAAGTGGTCAATAATAAGGTTATGAGCTATCCGCATCACCCACGAGATAAATTTCCCGTCATCCTGATAACGTCCGGCGCGTATTGACTGGACCACCTTCAGGAAGGTATCCTGAAAGATATCATCTGCCAGATCTCGGTTTCGGATGTAAAGACTGATATAGGAGTAAACCTTACTTTTGTGACGCAGGATGAGCAGCTCTATGCTTCTCTCACTACCGTTCATGAAGCTTGTAATAAGCTCATAATCGGTTAATTTGCTCTTCATAACTAACTCTTGTTTTGGTTTTGAGTAGAGTTATACGATAGGCGGCCCTCCTTTGTTTCGTTTTTGGTTACTGTTGTCTTATACGGGGTGTATCCCGTGATTGTTTCATTTATAACTCAGACAAAGAAAACAAAAAATCATAAATTCAAATTCATTATTTTTGGCAACTTACTAACGGAGGCTGAATGAAGGGTAACATCGAGATAAAGGGAGCACGTGTTCATAACCTGAAGGAGATAAGCCTTTCCATACCCAGGAACAATCTCGTTGTCATCACCGGCGTATCCGGATCAGGCAAGTCCTCACTGGCCTTTGACACTATATATGCCGAGGGACAGCGGCGTTATGTTGAGAGTCTCTCATCCTATGCACGACAGTTCCTGGGCAGGATGAACAAACCTGATGTCGATTTTATCAACGGCATCCCTCCTGCCATAGCAATAGAGCAGAAGGTGAACACCCGGAATCCACGGTCGACTGTTGGCACCTCCACCGAGATACACGATTATCTGAGGTTGCTCTGGGCACGGGTAGGCAGAACGGTATCACCGGTATCCGGACGTGAAGTGAGGAAGCATACCGTAGACGACGTTGTCAACTACCTTTCCACTCTCACCTCAGGCACTCCCGTAGTACTTACAGCACCCGTAGCGGTACCCGAAAATGTGGAACCGGCGGAATTCATCAAATTTCTTGTCCAGCAAGGCTATAACCGCATTAGCACCGAGAGGGGCATGGTGCGTCTCGACGATCCGGGATCTGCAGAGCTTGTATCAGCACTGCCATCGGTGAATCTGATCATCGACAGGTTTGCATCAGGAAATAACAATGATGATCTGACAAGGGCTGCGGATTCGGTTCAGACAGCCTTCATGACCGGACGCGGTCATATAACCCTTACCGTGACAGATGAAGAGACTACGCAGACAGTAAGGTTCTCCGACAAGTTCGAGGAGGACGGTATCACCTTTGAAGAGCCTACGGAACACCTTTTCAGTTTCAACTCTCCGCTTGGTGCCTGCCCCCTGTGCGAAGGATATGGCAAGATTATAGGAATAGACGAGACACTTGTAATCCCCGACGAGAACCTTTCTGTCTATGATGATGCCATAGCCTGCTGGAGAGGAGACTCAATGAAACGCTGGAAAGAGAGGCTTATTTACAGTGCCGACAAATTCGGCTTCCCGATACACAAACCATGGTACAAACTGACTCCGGAACAAAAGGCGGTAGTATGGAATGGTAACAGGTACTTTTTCGGTCTGAACCAGTTCTTCGAACATCTTGAGGAGAAGAAATATAAGATCCAGTACAGGGTAATGCTCAGCCGCTACAGGGGAAAACGTACCTGTCCGGAATGCGGAGGTCTGCGACTTCGGAAAGAGGCCGGTTGGGTCAAAGTCGGAGGCAGGTCAATCACCGAAATAACCTCGATGCCTGTCAGTGAAGCATACGTGTTCTTTGAGCGGTTATTACTCAACGGAGAGGAGAAGGAGATTGCAGGTCGCCTGCTCAGGGAGATACAGCAGAGGCTGGGTTTCCTTGTCAAGGTGGGTCTCTCGTACCTCACTCTTGACAGACTCTCAAACTCACTGTCAGGCGGCGAATCACAGCGTATCAACCTGGCCACCTCCCTTGGCAGCAGCCTGGTAGGCTCACTGTACATACTCGACGAGCCAAGCATCGGACTGCATCCGCGGGATACCAACCTTCTTGTAAATGTCTTAAAGGAACTGCGCGATCTGGGTAACACGGTAATAGTCGTTGAACATGAGGAGGAGATTATCAGGGCAGCCGACCAGATAATTGACATGGGGCCGGCCGCCGGGATACACGGAGGGGAAGTCATCTACCAGGGTGGCGTGGATTTCTCGGAAAAAAACAAATCCCTGACAGCTGCCTATATGACCGGTGCCATGCGTATTGAGGAACCGGCTAAACGCCGCAGGTGGCACAGCTATATAAGTGTACAGGGAGCCCGGGAGCACAATCTCAAGAATATAGATGTAAAATTCCCGTTGCATACCATCACGGTCGTCACTGGTGTCAGCGGATCAGGCAAGAGCACTCTTGTGCATGATATTCTCTGCAATGCCATGTCTGCCAGGCTCGGCAATGGCGCCAGGCCGGGACGGTTCACATCTCTCGGTGGCGACGTCGCCAGCATCACAGCCGTGGAGCTGATTGACCAGAATCCTATTGGCAAATCAAGCAGGTCAAACCCTGTCACCTACCTCAAGGCTTTTGACGACATCCGTAAACTCTTTGCTGAACAGCAGGCAGCCGTTCAGTCAGGATTCAAACCAGCACATTTCTCCTTCAACGTAGAGGGTGGACGCTGCGAGGAGTGCCTGGGTGAGGGTGTGATAAGAGTGGAGATGCAGTTCATGGCCGATGTGGAGCTTACATGTGATGCCTGCAAGGGTATGCGGTTTAAACGTGACATACTCGATGTGAAATTTCATGGCAAAAGCATCTATGATGTTCTTGAGATGACCATCGATGAGGCCATAGAGTTCTTTGTTACCTGTCAGGACAAAACCTGCCGGAAGATAGCCGCCAGGCTCAAGCCGCTGGCCGATGTGGGGTTGGGTTACATCCGCCTGGGGCAGTCATCTTCAACCCTGTCAGGGGGTGAGAGCCAGAGAGTGAAGCTGGCACTTTATCTCAGCCAGGAGAAGAGCAGTGAAAAGATGCTCTTCGTATTCGATGAGCCAACAACAGGACTTCATTTTCATGATATAAACAAACTCATGAAATCACTTAATGCACTCGTTGACCATGGCCACTCCGTCATACTCATAGAACACAACGTGGAGGTAATCAAATGTGCTGACTGGGTGATGGAGATAAGGGAGGCTATATTGTGTTTGAGGGCACGCCGGAGCAACTGGCAGGTTGTGAAAACTCCTATACGGCAAGGTTTCTGAACCCCAAGGTAAAAGGGTGAGTAGCGGACAGGTTTATTCCGTGATCCTGCCGGGCTCTCTCCTGTTCTTACCGGCTGCGCCGGTAAGGTCATCACCGAGATCCTCCCTGGCTGAAAGAGCGATTTCTTCCAGTCTCTTAACAATCCGGGGATAAAGTGTCCTGACATCATACCTTTCGCCTGGATCTCTCCGTAAATCATACAGTCCGCCTTCGAACCAATGGTTCTCATATGAGCCCCCGGGCTTCCCGTCGCTGCCGGGAAGAAAACCTTCATAAGTCCTTCCGTGATGCGGAAAGACAAGCTTCCATCTGCCATCCGTCACAGCTTCAAGGCTGTTTTTCCGGTAATAGTAATAAAATGACTTGCGGGGGTTTGCTGTTTCATCTCCTTTTAATACTGCCAGAAGGCTTACCCCGTCTATCCTGTTCACGGGCAGCGGCGCCCCTGTTGCTTCCGCTATTGTAGGGAGGATGTCAATCCCGGCTGCCAGCCTGCCTGTGACGGTTCCCGCCCGGATGGTCCCCTCCCATAGCATAATGCATGGTACACGCTGACCTCCTTCATAGGTCGTGCCTTTACCTTCGCGCAGTCCGCCCGTACTGCCGGCATGGTTGCCGTAACTCAGCCACGGACCATTATCAGAGGTGAAGATCACCAGGGTATTCTTCTCAAGCTTCAGCTCCCTGAGAGTCTCAATAATCTTTCCTACACTCCAGTCGATCTCCAACATCACATCTCCGTACAATCCCTGTTCCGACTTTCCCCTGAACGGTCCGGACACACCCAGCGGCACATGCGGGAGAGGATGGGCCAGGTAGACAAAAAATGACCTGTCCCTGTTCTTCCGTATAAAATCGATGGCCTTTACCGTAAACCGATGAGTGAACTCTGTAAAGTCAGGGTTTGTCTCTATCACCTCGTTGCCCGAAATAAGCGGAAGCGGCGGGAAGTAGCCTTTCAGGCTGGGGTGATCAGGCCACATGTCATGCGAATAGGGTATGCCGACGAACTCGTCAAACCCGTGGCGCAACGGCAGAAACCCCGGCTGGCACCCCAGGTGCCACTTACCAAAGATCGCTGTCACATAACCCCTCTTCTTAAGCATCCCGGCAATTGTCTCCTCATTATCGCTGATACCGTAATCCGACCTGTGGTCAAGGGCGCCACTGAACCCGATACGGTTAGGATAACAACCTGTCAGGAGTCCCGCCCTTGAAGCACTGCAAACAGCCTGTGGAGAATAATAATGAGTGAACAATATTCCCCTGTCAGCCATGCGGTCTATGTTGGGGGTTGAATATCCCACAGACCCTGTCATGGAGAGATCACCGTACCCCATATCATCAAGGTAGATCAGGATAACGTTGACAGGCTTCCCGTTCCCGGCGTCAGCATTATAAACGTGCAGGCAAAAACTGCTGAACAGGAAAAGAACGATTCGACTAGCTGATTTCACCATATTGTGTCATTTACTATCAGTGATGGAAGTACTATTTGATCACCATATCTTACGGCTCAGGAATTATCAAATTTTTGTACATCTTTGAGACTAAATTACAAAATAATGATAACAGTACTATCATCACAGAATCTGGCAATATCATGGTTATCAGGTTATGATCAGCCGTTCCGGGAGCTTGTTTCTTCCTGGATAATAATTATGATAACTGTTTCTCTTGTCTGTTTTGCGGTAAGTGAACTAACCAGAAACTACTCCCAGGTCGACAAGCTCTGGAGTCTTTTACCTGCCATTTACAGCTGGACAGCCGTGGCATCATTTCCGTCAGCCAGGACCATTATTATGGCCAGCCTGGTGACAATATGGGGATTGCGCCTCAGCTACAACTTTTACCGTAAAGGAGGATACAGCCTTATTCCCTGGAGAGGTGATGAGGATTACCGCTGGAAAATCCTGAGAGAGAGCCCGGCGCTGGCGTCAAGGTTCAGGTTTGGAGTCTTTAACCTGCTCTTTATATCCCTTTATCAGAATATGATCATCCTTTTGTTTACCACTCCTGTTCTGATGGCATCACTTTACCCTGAAGTTCCGGTTGGATGGACTGATATTGCTGCAGCAGCCCTCATGGGTTCTTTTATCATTGTTGAAACTGTGGCAGACAATCAGCAGTTCAGATTCCAGGCTATGAAGAAAAAGGCAATACAGGAAGATGCAAAATATTCCGAATCACTTATAAAAGGCTTCCTGACAGAGGGGCTCTGGCAATATGTCCGGCATCCCAACTTTGCCTCCGAACAGGGCATCTGGATAAGCTTTTATCTGTTCAGTGTTTCCGCTTCGGGCAAACTGATCAACTTCACTCTTACCGGTCCGGTGCTTCTTATAGTGCTGTTTATCGGCAGCTCCATCATGACCGAAAACATCAGCAGCGGTAAATACCCTGAATACCAGACATACCAGAAAGAGGTACCCAAATTCATACCCGGGATTTACCGTATCAGGAAGAAAAGCTGAAAATATCGGGTTGCCTGACGATGTCACTATAAATGAACTACATACAAACACAATCCGTATTATATCCGGTGGTCTTCAGTTCGCTCCCTGAATAGACCGCGGAACCTGTCACGCAGTTAGGTCTGATAATATGGCCAGGATAAGAACCCTGGCCGGGAATAATTATATACTCTTCTTGGCAGTAACAATCAGGGATTCCTAATCTCCCGAGGGGTAAAATACTTTGTTTTCATGCGCAGGGCTACATTCACGAGCAGGATCAGCACCGGGACCTCAACGAGCGGTCCGATGACTGTAGCAAATGCCACCTGTGAATTGATGCCAAAAACAGCCACCGCCACAGCAATTGCCAGTTCAAAGTCGTTACTACCGGCAGTAAACGCAAGTGTGGTTGATTTTTCATATCCATTGCCCATCCACCTGGAAATAAAAAGTGTTGTAAAAAACATCAACAAAAAATAAATTGTCAAAGGAATTGCTACCATTAATACATCTAGTGGCAGCTCTATTATCTTTTCCCCTTTAAGTGAAAACATTACAAAAATAGTAAAGAGCAACGCTATGGGTGTCAGCCATGACACTTTAGGTACGAACCTGCCGAAATACCATTCGTCACCTTTCCACCGGCGAAGAAGGAGGTTTGTGAGGAATCCGGCGGCAAATGGGATCCCCAGGTAGATCATAACTGTTACTGCTATTTCCGAAATTGATACCCTGACCACTTCACCGCTCAGACCGAAAAGAGGCGGAAGAAGAGTTATGAAAATATAGGCATAGATGCTGTACATGAATACCTGGAAGATTGCGTTAAATGCCACCAGGCCGGCTGCCAGTTCAGTGTCACCCTTTGCAAGGTCGTTCCAGACAAGAACCATTGCTATACAGCGCGCCAGTCCAACCAGTATCACTCCTACCATCAGGCCGGGATGGTTATGGAGGAATACAACAGCAAGGAAAAACATTACAAGAGGTCCTATGATCCAGTTCTGTGCCAGCGAGAGACTCAGCAGCTTCATGTTTTTGAATACCAGGTGCATCTTCTCATATCTGACCTTTGCCAGGGGCGGGTACATCATAAGAATCAACCCTGCGGCTATCGGGAAGCTTGTAGTGCCAACACTCATTGAGTCCCAGAAACCGGAGATACCAGGCACAAGCCAGCCGACAGCAACGCCGCAGAACATGACCAGGAATATCCAGACTGTCAGGTAACGGTCGAAGAAAGAAAGTTTCTTTGTTGTAGACATAGTGTTAATTATTAGTGCCAATGATTATCTGTGCAGTGGTATTCTCACAACCCGGCTTTACAGGCTGACAGGGTTAAACTGAAGATACCAGTATTTTCCTCTCCGGACGGAATTGGGGAGAGATGGTCCGGCACCTCTATTTTCTTTTCCCTGTTTATCATGATGTCGCTGAAACCGGCTTCCCTGATAATCTGGATATATCCGGAATAGTCCATTGCGCCTGAGACGCATCCCGCATATGCCTCCATGTCGGATCTTACCTGGTCGTTCAACGTCCCTCTGATAACAACGTCAGAAATACAGAAATGTCCGCCGGGTTTCAGCACCCGGAATATTTCATTATAAGCCCGGCTTTTGTCAGGAACCAGGTTTATTACACAGTTTGAAATCACTACATCATAACTGTTGTCCGGAAGAGGCATAGATTCTATATCTCCCTCCACGAAACGAATGTTTTCGTAGCCGAGCTTCTTCCTGTTCTCTTCGGCTTTAAGAAGCATGGGCTTCGTGAAATCCAGTCCTGTCACATGCCCTGCCGGGCCGGTTAATGAACGGGCAACAAAACAGTCGTTACCCGCCCCACAACCAAGGTCTAGGACATGGTCCCCCTGTTTGATGGCTGCATGGTCAACAGGGATCCCGCAGCCCAGGCTTAGATCGGCATCTGGGTTATATCCCTGAAGATGTTCATAGCTCTCATTAAAAGTGGAATAGAGTTCCGGACCGCAACAGTTGCATGAGCAACCGCCCGGGTCTGCATTTTCACCATGGGAAGAGGCAATCTTTCCATATTTTTCCTGTACAATTAACTTTATGTCAGAAGGTTTCATAGGGCATCCTGAATATTTTCCTTGTAAAACTTATAAAATCTTTCGCGTATCATGTCGCGTATCCTGTAAAATTCGCCGAGAATGAACTCCGTGGTACCCGTGGCCAGGGAGGGATCTTCGAAACCGAAGTGAAGCCTGTGCTTAACCTTTCCTCTAAAGACAGGGCATGTTTCATTGGCGTTATCACATACGGTGATCACATAATCCCACTCCTCGTCTATGTATTCGTCAACAAGGTGAGGGACATGATCACTGATATCAATGCCAAGCTCTGCCATCACCCGTGCTGCTGTGGCGTTTATTGCCGGGGCCGGCTCTGTACCTGCCGACCTGACGTAAAGCTCTTCATCAAACGACTCCATAAAACCGTGAGCCATCTGGCTGCGGCAGCTGTTCCCCGTGCAAAGTATTAATATTTTCATCTTTTATCGGTTATGGTCTGAAGGTCTGAGGGTCTGAAGTCTGAAGTCTGAAGGTCTGAGGTATGATGATCGTTTTCATGGCTGATTATTATTATACATTAATGTTTACTGTATAGAGAAATGCATGTTTATCTGCCTTTGTGACGGGGTCGCAGCTGGCATACGCAGGAACCGCTTAGTTGTTCTGAGAGGTCTATCTTCAGCGGCAGCCTGTCCTTTTCCCAGTCTACAATGCCTCCTGCAAGGTTTGCAATATTTGCAAATCCTTTGCCGAGAAGGAATTCCATCACCTCATGACTCCTGAGACCGACCGAATCAGCTATAATCAGGGGTTTGTCGTCAGGCAGGAGCTTAAAGTCGTTATGCATCCTGCTTTTCGGTATATAGATAACCACCGGCACATCAAAGCGTTTGTAACCGGTCAGCCTCTCCTCCCTGACGTCAACCAGAACGGCGCCTCCCGCTACGGCCTCTTTATATGCCTCGGAGGGTGTCAGGTTGAAGAACCCGGAACTCTTAAATCCCCTGCTGCTGAAGGTTACGTTCCCAGCCATGATAACCGCTGTTTTTCAGATCATACCATAAACGAGTCCTGCTACTGTTGAGAGAACAACCACCAGTACCACATAGACGGCGGTTTTCTGTGTACCTATTATACCTCTGATCACCAGCATATTAGGAAGAGAGAGCGATGGACCTGCCAGTAACAGTGCCAATGCCGGGCCTTTACCCATGCCTGACGCTATCAAACCCTGCAGGATTGGTACCTCGGTCAGGGTGGCAAAATACATGAATGCACCTATTACCGATGCAAAAAGATTTGAAAACAGGGAATTACCTCCTACCAGCGAACTTATCCATTCATTGGGGATGACACCGGCGATTGTTGTTCCGTCATGTGTGGAGCCAAGAAGAAACCCTGCTATAACCACACCGCCGGCAAGAAGAGGCATTATCTGTTTTGCAAAGCCCCATGACGAAAGAGTCCACTCCCTGTTCTCCTCATCGTTTTTGTCAAGGAGTGTTATGACGCTCAGGGCTGCGATTCCTGTAAGTACAGGCACAAGAGGCCTGATCCTGGCGCTATCGATCATCATACCGGAGAGGAGGGCCGACAGGCCCGTTACGATCACGGCAGCGACTACCCATTGCCATCTGATCTTAAGTATCCTTACCAGCGACCATGCAAGGATAAGACTGAGAAAGCCGGTTATGTACCATTTATATGACCATATGACATACCATGCACCCGAGGTGTCACCCTGTGACGGGGCGCCCCAGTTGGCAAAAACAAGTATGAGAACGAGGGTAAAGAAGTGCGTCATCGTTTGCCAGACAGGACGTTTCTCAGGCGGTGCCTGTATATTCATCTGCTCCTCTTTTTTCTGTTTCTCTTCCTTCCTGTAAATGAGGGCCATAACAAGCCCGATAACCACACTGAAGAGAACAGCCCCGATGACCCTGGCAATACCCATCTCAAAACCGAGAATTCTCGCCGTGAGAATGATGGCAAGGATATTAATAGCTGGGCCTGAATAGAGGAAGGCTATTGCGGGTCCTAATCCGGCACCCCGTTTATGGATGCTCGAAAAGAGCGGGAGGATAGTGCAGGAACAGACCGCCAGTATTGTCCCTGATACTGCAGCAACCGAGTATGCCAGCCACTTCTTTGCGTTTGCACCGAAATACCTGATAACTGATCCCTGGCTGACGAATACAGCTATCACTCCGGCAATGAAAAATGCAGGCAGAAGGCAAAGGATAACATGCTCTCGCGCATACCATTTAACAAGATCAAGTGCAGCACTTATTGCTGTTGTGAAACGGACGCTTTCCGCCGGCAGGAAAAATGCAAATACAAAAACCGCGGTGATCCATGCAAGGATCTTAATTTCTTTCTTTGTTTCCATCTGAAAATGAATATTTCAATATTGTAAACCTATGACACCGTTCCTGCCGGTCAAAAGAAGACAGTAATGATATACCATATACCAACAATGATAAAAAGCACCGCGACAACCCTCCTGAACCATAACTCAAAGAGCCTGACACGGTTGTAAAACCTCCCTACATTACCTATTGCATAGGCTATCAGCCATGCGAAGACAATAACAGGTATCCCGGTGGCAATGGCAAAGATTACAGGCAGGTAAAGACCCTCCGGGCTTGCCACAGTCATCGGGATCAACATGGCAAAATAGAGAACACCGCTATAAGGACAGAATGCAAGTGCAAATAAGACACCGAGGAGAAGTGTATTAAGATAACTCTTACGTCCTCTCTCCCCTACCTTATCTGTCAGCGAGCCTACCCCAGGCAGGTTTATCCTGATAATATCAAGCATGAACATGCCTATAATAATGAGCAACGGCCCCAGCAGCTTCTCTCCCCAGCGCTGGAACCAACCGGAGATATCCATCTGGCTGGCGCCAAAGTAGATAATGAGTGCAAGAGCAGTATAACTTATTGCCCTGCCGAGAGTGTACACAAGTCCGTTTAAGAAAACCCTCCGTCTGTCCTCAAGGTCGCGGCTGATGAATCCGATGGCTGATATGTTGGTTGCCAGCGGACAGGGGCTGATGGCAGTCATCAGTCCCAGCAGGGCTGCAGTCAGAAATGAATAGTGGGAATTCTCGAGTATGCTCTGAAGTATCTCCATGGCTTATTTCTCAGCCTTCAGAAGCGGGTCAATGGCTTTCTTCAACGCCTCCCTCAGCTTCTCAGGCTTGGTCCTTGCATACATGAACCCCTCACTTGTCAGGTCAACCCTTGTGTCACCGCTGACAACAAGGAGGCACTGGCCTGTAGCACTGACTCTTTCAGCAACCGCCTCATTCTCCTTGTTTTCTAAATTCAGTGTCCTGAAAACAACTTTCCCGGAACTGATCTCATCGGGATAAAGTTCATTAACTGCATCGCGTGAGACATTTTCAACAGCCTGGCATGTAACACACCGCCTGGTAAGATGAAAATAATAAACCTCTACACTGTTGCCGGAAGTGGCAGTAATCATCTTTTCCTGCGCTGGTTCAACGTCGCGGAAGGCAAACAATGCCGCAACAGCGGCTAACACAATAATACTGGCAAGAATGACAGGAAAATGCTTTTTCATATCTGTACGATTTATTTGATTAGTAGTTTCTCAATCTCGTCAGCTGATGGCACCCGTCCCTTAACCACCACCTTCTCATCAATAACAAGGGCAGGAGTTGATATCACCCCATAACTCATTATCGCCATGATATCTTCAACCTTGACAATAGTAGCGTCTATCGCATTCCGCTCCACAACCTCGCGGGTCAGTTTCTCAAGGGTTTTGCACTTCGGGCAACCAGTTCCCAATACTTTTATTTCCATTTTTATAAGTTGTTAGTATTTCGTCTTAATACGAAATATTGATTTAAAAATTTTTAACGATCAAAAAAAACACCCAGTAGTTTGCTGGCTTCATCCCATTTCTCTCGGTTGATGCAATACTTAATGTAGGGGGGATTTATCTCCCCCTGGATGAGACCGGCTTTTTTAAGCTCCTTCAGATGCTCGGAGAGCGTAGAACGGGCAATCGGCAACTCCTCGGCCATGTCACCGCTGTAACAGCATTTGTCAAGGTTATTTGCCAGGAAGTCCATAACGAAGACCCGTACCGGATGGGACAGCGCCTTGGCGTATCTTGCAAGCTTCTCCTGCTCTGCCGTATAGTATTTTCTTTTTGTCTGCATCGTCACCAAATCATTTCGGGAAATGACGAAACAAAAGTAATCATTTTTGGAATTCGTCATACAAACCGGAAGATTTTTTGAAAAATATAATGCAGTACCTGGAGTCCCGGAACATCACGGAAGGCCTGGCCTGTCTGAAGACTGGTTCCGGCCCCTCAGAAATGAAGGTGTAAAACAGCTGTACAGCAGATTGCATTTCATTTTCACTTTCACTAAATTTCACATTTCATTGATAACCCATTGACCCAGATGAAATCTTCGGACCATTCTCCCTGCCCCAGGTCTCTTCTCCTGCCCCTTGCTGTCGTTTTATTTTTTTCCGGATGTAACCGTCAATCTGACATAAAAGATGTAATCCGCAACGACAGGAGCAGCTTTTATTATATTGACTTTGAGAACTACCCGACAGGTAACAGTTCACTGCCTGTAGGGGTCTTCGACTCCGGTACCGGGGGACTCTCAGTGCTGGCAGATATCGTAAAGGAGGAGGGTCTGGCAAATGAATCTTTCATATTCCTGGGAGATCTGGCTAACATGCCTTATGGGAGCTATTCACTGGAAAACAATACATCTCTGTTGATCGAACATGTGATTAAGGATGTTCAGTTTCTGCTTGGCAACAAGTATTACCGGAGAGGGGACTCAAAAGAGTATATGTCAGACAAGAGCCCGGTGAAGGCTATTGTCATTGCGTGCAACACTGCAACAGCATATGCACTGGATACTGTAAGAGACTTCCTTGAAGATGCAGAGGTTGATCTGGATGTGATAGGAGTAATTGATGCCGGTGCACTCGGCGCGTTTGGCAGTTTCTCTCCTGGTGAGAACGGAAGCATAGCTGTTCTGGCTACTGACGGTACCGTGAAGTCCGGTGCCTATCCTGCAGCAATAAGGTCTATAAACATCGCCGACGGTCAGGAGGAGGTGATACAGGTATTCCAACAGGCCGGTATCGGTATTGCTGAGTCAATTGATGAAACCAGGGATGCCATCGACAGGAAAGCTACAGTCCCCAGGCCGGAATACAGAGGCCCATCCGAGACAGGGGAAGGCGACATGTTTATTGACCCTGCACTCTGGGCCCGGTATGACTTCAACCTTGACAAAGGAGCGTTGCTCTTCGAGGGTGATATCACAAACCCGCATAACATTCAGATCAACTCTGTTGAGAATTATATCAAATTCCATATGGTCTCCCTGATGGAAAAGATAAGGAAGACAGAGGGAGCTCAGCCCCTTAACTCGGTTGTTCTGGCATGTACCCATTACCCTTTCTTCAGTGACACTTTCCGTTCAGAACTCCTCCGGTTAAGAGATCTGTGCGAAGATGGTGAATATATCTACCGTCAGCTCATTTCGGAAGACTTCATCATTGTCAACCCGTCATCGGTTGTGGCAGAGCAATTGTACACACTCCTGTCCGGGAAGGGACTACTCAACACCGAAGGGGGATCTGCCAGTGAATTTTACATAAGTGTCCCGAACCTCCGGAACAGGAAAGCCAGCCTTCGTGAAGACGGCTCCTTCACCTACGAGTACAAGTACGGCCGGAGGGCCGGAGAAATCAAGGAATATGTAAAAGCAGTGCCGTTCAGCAGGAATACTATTCCCGGGGACATCCTGGAACGTCTGCGACTCCAGATTCCGGACGTATATGACATGATGACTGTCTTCGACGGTGAAAACCCAAAGACGCAATTTCTGACCCCTGAAGAACGCATAGTAAAGTAATAAGATTTGCATTAAACTGATAAATAACAACCACCATGAAGAAGCTAATACTCATTCTTGCATTTATTCCTCTGCTTGTCTCTCTGACTGCCCAGGATTTTTTCAGGGAGGATTTCAGCAAGGAAAAAAAATATCTCCTTCTTGACAATCCTACTGTTGACATTATCGAGGTGGTGAGCTTCCTGGTTGACAGGGGCATCCTTGATATAGACCTTAATAAAGTTGAATTTGTAGGAGTGTATCATTCAAGCCAGGAATATGACTTTAAGAAGAGTGCCGATTACATTGCTGAAAACGGCCTGAAGTCTTTCCATCTTCATGAGGTTGTGGGAGCCCTGTCCGAAGATATGCTGTACCGTCAGAACAAATGCAGTGACGATTTCCGGCGATTATTCGAGAACTCCGTGGGTATTATCTTCTTCGGAGGACAGGATATCCCTCCTGCTGTTTACGGTGAGGAGAACTGGTATTCCAAGACCACCGACCCGGGGAGGCATTACTTCGAGGTGAGCCTGCTATTCCATCTGCTTGGTGGAACACGTAACACATCCTTTAAGTCGTTTCTAAGCGAGAACCCGGGATATATGGTCACAGGATTCTGCCTGGGCATGCAGTCGATGAACGTCGCTGCCGGCGGTACATTATACCAGGATATTCCTGCGCAGATATACGACAAACACACGCCGGAAACAATCGTGGAGACAGGTCGCAGTAACCTTCACCGCAATTACTGGCAGAGCATAAAGGAGGGACCTGACTACATGGGAGCAAATATCCATCCGGTACAATTCACGGACAATGATTTCTTCACCTCGGTCATAAAGGTTCCTGCCAGGCTCAGGCCGCTTGTTTACAGCCATCATCACCAGTCGCTGAAGAATGTCGCTGCCAGTTTTACAGTCACCGCATTGTCAGACGACGGCAAGGTCGTCGAAGGGATAGCTCATGTGAAATATCCAAACGTATTCTCGGTTCAGTTCCACCCCGAAGTATCGGCGCTCTATGAGGACCGTGCGAAGGTCAGGTTTACCCCGGAGGATGAACTGACCACACTACATTCGATGCTCGACAAAAAGAGCCTCAAATTCCACAAAAAATACTGGGGGCATATCTCCGCAGTGATAATGAATAATGTTACCACAGCCGGGACTGCAAAAAAGAAACAGTAATTAAGAATTTTGTGCCG
>QKGI01000128.1 GCA_003250475.1 Bacteroidota bacterium
CTGTTTGCCGGAAGCGATACCGTATAGCTGCCGGTACACAGGTCGGTATAAACGCCTGTCACCCGGTCCTCGAGCCAGTATTTATTTCCTGAAAGGGGTACGGTATTGGCTGAGAACACCACCTCGCCACCTGCTCCGAAGTCTATACCCACGGGCACTGTTATTGCTTCCGCCCCTGTTACCGGCAGGGCCTGCCGGGCATACCTGACACCGTTATCTGTCGCTGCCAGTGAGGTGTAGATGGCTATGCCCGTGCCGGCATTCATCTGTCCCACATCATAACCGGGATCAAGGTCGGTGGTCATCCCTTCTTTAAATACCACGAGGGCTGATGCCGCTCCGGCATCTGATCTGGCCTCCAGCTGCAACCCCGGCCACGGGCCGGCAGCAGAGGCCGATTTTGTCAGTGTAACAGCCGGGTCATGTGTCTGCATGCCGGATGTAAATGAGAACAGGCTTGAATTGCATCGCGCTGCAACAAAGAACCCCTGGCCTGCCTGCACATCTTCCGAACCAAATGTGCCGGCGGCATTCTCCCATCCGGTAAGCTCACTCCCGATATAGGAATATGTTGCACCGTCATATATATACAATGCCTTGTAGTTCTGATCGAAGCTCGCCTCGTTGTATGCGATAAAAGCCGGGGCACTCATCGCCGAGGTGAACGGGTTGCCCAGCAGGTTCCATCCCCCGCCACCGTAATGACTGTAATCGTCCCTGCCCGTGGCATACGGCCTTAAGGCGTAATCGTCTTCCGCCCCTCCCACAAAGTCGCAGTCGAGATACGGCGACGTGGCGACGACAGGCCCTGCAGCGGTGATGATGCTGCCGGTGAAAGAGATGGTGCCGCCATTGGCCCTCACCGTATAACCGGCGCCACTGGCACACTCCGTCACGGGGTCACCCCAGTCGCCCGATACCTCATCCCATGCCCAGAAGGTGTTTGTGACAGGCAGGCCTGGTGAGCTTAACGGGGAAGAGACATAATGATACAGTGCATCATCAGGCATCCGGCAGTTGTAGGTCACGGAACCGTAGGCCAGCCCGTTGACAATAAGTGATCCGCTGTTCCCTGTCACGGAATTGATTGTCAGCACAGCCCCTGTCTCTATCCTGATGTTATAACATTCTGCTGACACCCCTGGCTCTATCACCGGGTAAGGGGTGACATCGGGTATTATCACATCGGTGCTATCGTCCGGGATACCGTCGGACCAGTTCAGTGGGTCATCCCATGAGCTGCCGGCGCTACCCACCCACGTGGTCTCATTCCGCCCTTCCCATCCTGCCAGCCTGGCCAGCAACCACCACATAGCCTTGGCAAGACGAAGCGCCCCCACCTCACCTATGTGATCACCGTCCTCATCATCCGGCGGGGTGATATTCCAGGAAGAGTCGTACTCATACATGTTGTCGGGGTGTATCTGCGCATAGGATCTCATATTACCGCCGTCGTCCCATACCTCGGTGTATTTCTCACCGCTGTTGTTATAGCACAGTATGTCGGCATAGTCAAAAAGAACCCTTTCACTTCCTGCATTGACAAAGCTCCTGATATGATCATGCTTCAGCTCCCGCTGAAAAGCATTCTCATCCGTATAGGAATCTACCGGTCCTGTGGTGAAGATGGCCCTGGTGGAGATGCCGTTTTTTCTGAAATAGGTATTGTACTGCTCTATGGCATCAAGGTATGTATCCATACATACCGGGTTTCCCGTCAGCGCCTGGTCGTCAGCGTCAAGCCCCCATCTCATGCTTCCCTGGGGGCCGCCATCCGTCGTGCCTGCCCAGTGGACACCGTAGACAGGATCAATAGTTCCCCCGGGCAGGTTGATCCAGCACATATCCCAGCACCAGCCAAAGCCAAATATATCGTAGGGGTTGCCGGTATTGTACTGATCCGCTATCGTCTCTATCAGGTTATCGATCCCTGCCTGGGAGGTCCAGATGTCCTCACCATACATATAAGGCCTTCCGAGCCTCAGGTACTGGTCGGTCACCCCGGGCGGATCGGTGTTTATATAGGTCAGCACCTGGAAACGGGGATCAAGCATCTCAAGCAGTATCACCCCGTTCTGGTAACCTACGGAATGAGACTCCCCCCCGATATCCACAAGCATCTTCTTTACCTCGTCGATGTAGTACTGCGGGATTTCGGTGTATTTGTCAACGACGCTGTGATCCGCTACGATCTGCCCGGAACCAATGGTGGTAACAGTAATAAATAATAGTATCGATATACCTCGTTTCATCTTTGACAACAAGTTCTGTGTCAGCATGGTCAGCCGGCTAAGTCTTGGCCGGAGGGCCCGATTTCCCCGTCACTTCAAACCCGACAAGCGAACCGCTGAACGTACCTTTGCTTATCCTGAGTACGTGAAATGCCGGCCTGATCCAGGGTTTCTTCTTTTTTGCCATTACTGTAATTTACACCTGACGGGGAAGTAATGCCAGTGACAAAAGGTTGATAACAATTACTCCTGATAAAAATTAGAAATACCAATACCTGATTCTAACGTTTGCCAGGGTTTAAAGTTACCGCCATCACTCCTCACCCGTGAAAACGAGTCCCAGTTTCTCCATCTCCTGCAGTAGTTCCTCTACCTCCTCATTGCATCTTCCGGGCTCAACCTCATACTCTTCCACCAGCAGGCTGCATAGCTCGTTGCAGTCCATCGGCTTCTCAAGCAGGTCCCATATGCGCGTGGCAACAGGATTGAGGGAAAAATATTTCCCCTGGCTGATATCCATCATTACCAGCTCATCATGCAACCGCCCTGAAATAGTACGGTTGTTCCTGTAAAATTTTTTCATTGAGCGCACTTTTTCCGGAAGCTGGTAAAGATAAAAGAAAGTACTAAAATTACAAGGAGGAAAGGCAGGTCTCCCGCCTAAAAACTTTTATCTCCCGTCTTCGCCGGCTTAACGTCATTTGTTATCTGCATCTTGCCAAAATCACCTGCAGAACGAAAATGTTTTATCAGCAGAGTCTCAAATATATTACACCTGGCCAGCAGTATCTCGAGATCCATGTCCGGCTGCTCATCTTCCCTTCCCGTCTCCTGCAGCTTCCCGAGCTTCATGAGCAACCTGATGAAGTGCATCTCTTCATTATTGCCTGTCAGGTGCCTGTACTGGCCCATCAGCTCGCTTCGCATGGCCCTTGCCTCTTTCACTACACCCAGGGCCTCCTCCAGTGTGATCTTTCCCCCGGCAAAATCACGGAGAAGCTGGCATCTGTATGATCCGCACACATCGGCTCTTTTACTGTCATATATAAGGCACTTATCTGAAAAATAAGTGCAGGGCAGCCAGAAATAATCCTTTTCCCCTTCGTTGAAGACCTGCTCCCTGATCTTTTCGGGAGCAGTGGTCCTTTCTCCCGGCTTCAGTACAGCATGGATAAAGAGAGTGCCGTCACAGCAAAAACCGCATCCGACGCAAATCTTCTGCTCCTCCTCCGGGGCTATATTATTACTCATGATACCACTTTGAGAATTCATTCACAGCCTTGATGTACACAAGCGCCTTGTACAGTACCTTCAGGTTGACCCCTCCGGCCCCCCTCTTTGCCAGTGAGATGTCACCGAGCAGCAGGTCAAAATTGACGAAGTAAAGATCTCTGTTATCCTTCCACCCGCCGGCCTCCTCCATAAGCGGCTGTGACGACTGTTTCATCAGCTCTTCCCACCAGGCCGAATATACAGGGTCCCTCTTGCTTATGTTCATTCTCACATCGTCAGGTAATATTCCTTCCCCGATCACCCTGAGTAGAGGACGGAAATGGTCGGTCCTGCAAAGAAGCATGGAAGGCACCCTCAGCATGTATTCAATTATCCGCCTGTCAAGCATAGGATAACGGTACTCTGTTCCCTTCCTGTAGCCGGCCACGGTCCAGGTCTCACATCTCTCCTGGAGATGATAAAACTTGAGGTATCGCAGGTGCATCTGCCTGCGGGAGGTGTGAAAATAAAAGTTTCTTAATGCCCTCCTTCTGCTCTTCTGATAAGGCTTTCTGATATACCGGGCATCATCCCTGAATGACCGTGCAACGTTGCCCTGCAGGATACCCAGTGCCGGGTACAGGGTATAGTGAAGGAAGTATTTTACGAACCGCCTCAGCGGCCATATTGGGTTTCTCCTGAGCCAGGTCCTGAGGTGCATTCTTGTCAGAAGGTCGGTCTCTATCCCGCGGTCGCCCGTACTTATGAACTCATCGCCGCCCCATCCGCTGAAGAGCAGGCTGACGCCGTTACCGGCAGCAGCCTCCAGCACAGACTCCTCGATGAAGTAACCCTTGTTGACATGAAAGTCCGACAGGTTACCCAGGAAGCCGGGGGCTTCAATGTCGCAGAAAATGGGGGTGATCCCTGCATTATGGCACAGGCTCCGGACAAGCTCTCTCTCGTCATAGCTGGCTTCATCCGGCGTGAAGCCCTGCGGTGACCATGAGAAGCCGCAGAAGCTCTCCTGCGACGGAAAGTTACGTCTTGCCAGCGTCGAGACAATCCCGGAATCAAGGCCGCTGCTTACATGGGCGCCGGCTCTGAAACGACTGTCACAGCGTATGGCTACGGCATCATGCAGAAGCTCTTTCAGCTCTGAGACCATAACATCGTAATTCATACGGTGGTCTGTCCTGATACGCTCCGGCCTCCAGTAACGGACCATCTCCTGTCCTTCACCGGAGTAACAGAGATAGTGACCCGGCAGCAGCTTGCCGACGCGTTTGCACGGCAGCTGTGAATAGTCTACATACTTGAAGAACCCCAGGAGAAAATCAGGGTCCGGACCTTCGCCGTGGCATAACAGACGCGATAACCCGGTAATATCCGTGGAGAACACCAGCTTCTCGCTGTCAGCCGAATATGCCATTGGCCTGACCCCTACCTGGTCGCGGAACAGGTAAGCCTCCTTCCTGCGTGGCCGGCAGATAAAGATGGCAAAATCACCGTTGAGCCTGCCGACAAACGCGGGACCGGCATCCAGGAAGAGATGGGCGGCCAGCATGGGCTCCGGCTCGCTGCCGGTGACGCCGGCAGTGCCTGCAAGCTCAGCCCTGTTGTATATATATCCTGAAAACAGAACGGCAATATCCGCATCCTCGTCCCGGTAGTAAATGTCATTCTCCGTGACAGGGAGACGGTCATGAAGATAAAATCCCCCTGAGAACCCTTCAAAGGTGACAGGATGATATCTCAGGCCGCTCCCGTCAGCCAGGACAGGCATCCGGTCTGCGCTCCATACATTGTTTCCGGCAAAAGAGAATGAACCGGAAATCATATAGCTTCAGGAAAAGACATAAAACCTTAATCTGGAAATTAGAATAAATGAGGATGTGAACAGGCCGGGGGCGACTAAAATTTATCTCGGGGTAGGATCCTTGGGTACCTGTGCAGAGCCATTCTGGGCCTCGGCCTTGACGATCGAGCCACTGAACGTATCCTTACTGATCCTCAAAACATGAACCGAAGGCTTTGCCCAATTTTTTCTTTTAATAATAC
>QKGI01000133.1 GCA_003250475.1 Bacteroidota bacterium
ACCAGGGTCCGGCAGCCATAATCATGCAGTTCGCGAAGGGCCCCTATACGCTCACTATAGGGAGCAGCACCCGGCTCCCACTTCTTTCTGAACTCCTCGCTAAGAGATACCAGGCTGATGCCATGAGTGTTAGGCTCGGGGAACCTGGCCTGGTCGGCCAGTTCTGCCGGCATCCGTCCCTTGGTAAGAGTGGAGCATCTTATCCCGCGTGAGTTAATAAGAGCGATCAGCCTGAGGGTTGTCTCCGTAACCTCAGGGTGACCATACATGAAGGGATCGGTGGTAAGAGACAGGTGGATTACCTCAGGCCTGGCCTTCATGCGGTCAAGCTCCCTGGCAAGCAGCGTCTCAGCGTTGGCCACAAGTGACGGCCGGCACCAGTCGTCATAGGTGCTGACCCTCCCCCGTGAATGAGCCATCATCCAGGCATAACACGGATAGCGGCATCCGTGGCTGCATCCCTGGACATGATTGATGCACCAGAAGCCAAGGCCGCTTTTGTAGAGGAGAGTCTTACGCGTGATCTCGTCCATGATCGACACAGGGACTACATCATGGTTAAACAGCCGTACCCCGCAGAAGCGCTACCCTTATCTCTATCATTCTCAGATGCTCCTCATCGGAAACGGAGGGATCTTTCATCTGCCGGAATGTTGTGCAGGGCAGTTCGTCACATTCACCACAGTGGTTATACCCTCTCTTGTTCACTGCACAGTCGTACAACGGACAGACTTTAGCTGGCATCATCTCAACAGCCCAGAAGGTTGAGCCTTTAACGTTACGGCAACCGGCGCATGTCTCTTTATAATATTCGCATTCATCGCATTTGAGTCCGCAAGTGCTTAGTATCATGGCTTATGGTTTTGAATGCAAGATAAGCATAAGCAGCCATTTATGCACAGGCCGTCTCATTGAACCTGCGCAAAGTGCGGCCGGTATTCCTTTGACTGTTGAAAGAGATATCCGGCTCTCAGGTGTAGGAGCCGTTAATTCTGTACGCACCGTACCGACAACCCGCAGTGCTTATCCCTGTAGGTAAGGCTGACACCTGCTTCGTCGCCGTATATCTCCATCATGCCTCCGAAGCTGGCATCCAGCTCGGTGCTGCTCCACCATGCCGCCGAATAGCCGACATAGTCAAACCAGCCCATGAAACTACGGAACCCACCCGGGAGAGCATGGAAGTAATAGCCATCGGTGGCGCCGGAGTTGGGACTGTCCCAGCGCGGGTGCCCTGCAGGCTCTGTACGTGTGCTTTTCAGCTTGTTGCCTGCAATATCCTCCCCTCCCAGGTGTGATACAAGCTCCTCCCAGTCGGCCCTGGTAGGCACATGAAAGCCATCAGGACAAATGCCCCTGCTGTCGGTGACAGCAGCCCAGTTGTAGAGCAGGCCATAGGCTTTCGCCACCTCTGACTCTGAGCCCAGTCCTTCGATAAGATCATCAGGATAAACGGCACATGCCGGACCTGCACTGGCCCATTCATAGTTAGCATAAAGATGCGACAGTATCCCTGAACCGTCACTGTAACTGCCGACACGAAGATTCTCGGTCATCCATACCTGGTTACCTATCCTGATAGTGCCGTAGCTGTTGCCCTCGAGGTCCTTCACGGTTCCGGATCCTACAGGTTCCTTCTTGCATCCGGGCAGACACATCAGTGCAACCGCTGCTGTAAAAAGAAGACAGATCGTTTTTTTCATCGGGATTAGTATTGAGGTTGATTTCAACGTTAATTCTTTTGTCCCCGGAACAGAGCCGGGACCCTCCCATACAGAAATGAGCAAACACAAACAATTGACCGTCATTCTGATGCAAATATAAGGTCTGAAAGAGCGGTTGTCAAATTTATCACCAGCACAGGTATCGGATGACACCCGGCACTGACATTAAAAAGGGCCCGAGAATGGTATGTGCCGGTCTGACAAACGGCATATAAAATAGCGGAGGCTGTAATGAAAATTCAGAACAGCCTCCGTGATCAGATACAGCAGCAGGGAGGATCCTAAAGAGTTGCCCTCCTGCTCCGATCTCTATGCAATCGTCATCTTAAGCGGGTCATTTAACAACAGTGAAAACCGATGGCAGTACACCGTTAGCCAGGATTGCTGTTATATAACCGGCTTCCTGTTTTGTGAATCTGCCTGAGATGTCAAGTTCCCCGCTGGTTATTTCCGATCTCACCCTGGGTGAGGAGATAACATCGTCATCAAGCATTATGGCAATGACCTTATCGAGATTACGTCTTGTGGCATCGGCAAACCTGACAGCTGCTGCCTCTTTCAGCCTGATCTTAATGATGTCGTCGTCAAAGGAAGCTGTCGCTATATCACTCCCGGTAATGACCGGGTCCCCATTATCAACAGGTTTCAACGCAAAGAGACAGGCACGGAATCCGTCGTGGTCATATGACCATGCGAATCTGCACTGAACATCGGTTTTAATGGTATGCAGATAGCCGTTAATAATGGCTGTATCCTCCATAGCCGTACACCCGGCATAATCTCCAGGGGTAGGATCATAAACAGCAGGCAGAAGAGAGAATAACCTGTTGTCGTCTCCCAGGATACCCTGTAATCCATCCCGGTCATAAGTCTCCCAGAACTCAATAAGGCCTGGTTGAGTAACCAGCTTTTCAATTGATCCGTAGTCTGCTTTCTCCGGGAAGGTAATCATAATCTGATTCCCGGGATAGATAACGGAAACGTCGAATCTCCCTGCCTTAAAACTTTCCAACCGTTTGGTCATGATCTGAGCTGACTGCTCCATGGCAGTCCGGGTTATGGATGCATCCGCTGACTGCAGAAGAAGAGTATGTTTGCCGGTTCCGTTGCATGACAACGAAACGGTCAGCACTATCAGAACAAAAATTGATGATATAATATATTTTATTGTTTTCATTTTTTTTGGTTTTAATGAAAGAATGGCTTGTCCCCGGTTTCGGGAAAAAGAAAAAGCTTAAACAGAATCGGATTTCAGGCTGAAACGGGGAAGTCGTCATCCCCGGATGAACCGGCATGGAAGAAGGTATGTATCAGGCGTATATCCCGGATGGATAGCCTCTCCATGTTCACATTTTTGAAATGAAGGGCTGTGCCCTGGTTATAACCGATAAGCCAGTCTGCTTCAGAGAAAATATCCTGCCAGGTACCGCTCAGGTCAGCCACTGCGAATCTCTGATAATCAGGAATTCTTACCGTTTGTGATATGGCAGCGTGGAGGTGGCCGGAGATATTCCCTGAAACCAGTTCATATTGCCTGTCCGGGCTCGCTGAATCAGTGCTCCCGCTACCATTTCTGTCTGCAGAGGCAAACATGAACAGCAACAACAGGCTGAAAAAAAGGAGAGTCCAAAAATTACGGTTTGTATCTCTTACGTCCCTGTCCATGTGTCAAAGGTAATAATTAAACAGGCAAAGACCCGTTATCAGTCCATTTTAAATCTGTAAACCTGTCGTTGTGAATCCGGCCATTCCCTTGTAAACCCCTCCCGGCATGGCCGGCTGCTCTCTGCTTCATCATTGAAAGACAATGGTATTACCGACGCCCAGCCTGAAGTAGTTATCGCCAAAGGCCTCACTGAACATTTTTATCTGCTGATCTCCCGTACAATGAGTTGCGCCGCACTTTACAACGCCAAGCGCCTTCATCTCCCTTATAATCTCCTCCATCTCCTGTTTTGATTTGTTCATAAGGTGAAAGCCTCCGAAAACGGCTGCTATATCCTTGTTGAATATGCGCCTTATCTCCTTCAGCATCCTCACTATTCCCGGATGGGAACACCCTGTCATCACGACAAGCCCATCCTTTGTGTCAAGGATAAGGCATTGTTCCGGTATCTGAAAATCGAACTCGCCCGAAGTATAAAGGTTCCGGCATATCATTGTGGCATCCCTGGCAAGAACAGGCTGAAAGCCGTCATCTGCCATCGACTTGATGAAGCTATGAGTAAATGAATGAGGTATGATAACAGGTATTCCTGTCTTCATCTTTGCAAACGCCTCAATCCCGCCAACATGATCATAGTGCTGGTGCGAAAAAACAAGCAGGTCTATGGAAGATGCATTAAGACCTGTTTTTTCAAAATTTGACTTGAAGATGTCCGGCTTGGTGCCTGCATCGAAGAGCACAGTCTTTTCCAGGCCTTCAATGACAATCGAATACCCCCAGTCAGGTTTCATTTCCGGTGTGTGGATGTAGTTGTCATAAACTACGGTGACAGTCACTGGGACGGTGATGCCGCTTTCCTGGGTGACCCCGGTAAGGTCCCCCGGATTGCTGAGATAAGGATATTCCTGCCCGTACAGCTGTGCCTGCGTGGCCAGGATCATACTGAATACCAAAAGAATTCTTAATGTTTTCATCATGACGTCTCTTTAAAATAATAGCAGAAAGTATACAGAACAGTCCTGTTTATGATAAACTGCCAAGCCGGGTCCGGCCCCGGTACACTTGTATACCCTGTCCTGGTTCCTGCTATTTGGGTGTTTCATAAGGTAAAGTTAGTGTTTGATGTGTTTTAAGTCAAGTATTTCACCTGTTGTCAAAAAAACAGCCCGGGGGCGCATAATAGTCCTGTTTTTCTTAGTGCCGGAAAGGCACGACTTCCCCTACTGAACTGACGATACAAAATACCGGGTCATTATCTGCATGATTAATATCTGCCGGTGACATGATATGTGTTGGTGCCGGCAAGGAGTTGGAGGATTAAAAAAGCTATAAGATTAATGATGGTTTAAAGACTTAATTCTTTAGAATAATGTCACCAAATTTTTCATTATCTTCATCGGACTAAATTGTTAATTTTTATATGGCTGATATTCAAACACTCTACCAGGAGGCAATCAGGTTTGCTGCGGAGAAACATGGCCCGCAGAAGGTAAAAGGATCAAAGAATCCATATGTTGTCCACCTGAGTAATGTGGCGATGGAGCTGTTTATTGCTGCCCGCCGTACCCCCGGGATGGACCTGTCACTGGCAATACAGGTGGCACTATTACATGACACTATCGAAGACACCCAGACCACCAAAGCCGAACTTGAGGAGACCTTCAGCACGGATGTTGCCGAGGGAGTATGGGCACTGACCAGGGATCAGAGGCTTCTCAGGGACTACAGGCTGACCGACAGCCTGGCTAAGATACGCCAGTGTCCGAAAGAGGTGTGGGCCGTGAAGCTGGCTGACAGGATAACCAATCTGCAAACACCGCCCAAAAGCTGGAGCAAAAGCCATAAAAGAGAGTATTTGTTCGACTCCATGCAGATCCTGGAGGCGCTGATGGGAGGCAATGAGTACCTGGAAAAGAGACTCAAAGCCAAGATCGAAGAGTATAATAAGTATGTCTGAAGGTCTGAAGGTCTGAAGGTCAGTCGCTTCGCTTAGTCGTGCAGTCGTGCAGTCTTGCAGTCTTGCGGTCTTGCGGTCTTGCAGTTCCCGAT
>QKGI01000085.1 GCA_003250475.1 Bacteroidota bacterium
CGGGAGGATCGTCTTGAGTATCATCGCTGTCTGCCACGTGTTCAGCCTGCTCCCGAACGTGAGGGTCTCGAGGAAATACCGGCGGACATCCTGCAGGTCAGTGACAGTGCCGGCTGTGTCAGCTTTAAGGACGGAGTAGGCCAGTAGGGTGGTGCTGATGTCGTTACAGGTGACCGTCGACGGCCGGTCGCCAGATGAAAACCAGACACCCCCGTAAACGGTTTCTCTCATTGCCTTCTTCATGAAACCCAGATCAACGGGCAGGCCGTGATTTTGCTTAAGGGCAGTTATCCTGAGACTGTCGGCGAAGCTCAGCGTGTCTGCCGGTCTTATATGCGTCAGGTAATGTATATAGTCGACCCTTGCGCCTGTCATCGACAGCAGCTCAAGCAGCGGGAGTTTGACAGCGAAGGGGGCTTCAGACTCCAGCTCTGCCACGGCTCTGTCAATAAAGGCGGCTGGTTTTGATTCAACAGTATATCCATTTTCCCCTGCCATCTCAAGAGCCCTGATAACATGCTGAGTGATCCAGACCTCGGTCTCCGATTTTCCCCACCAGCCCCAGAGTCCTTCATCATTACGGTTCTCCTTCAGCTGTTTTATGAGCTTTAATATTTCCCTACGGTCATCATGTTTCTCAGTGCCAAGAAACTTGTTGATAATCCCTGCCGACAGCATCCCGATGAGCTTTGAGGCCATCTGTTCGTTGCACTGGTATTGATATCTGATAAGCCGGTAGCTGTTATCTCTGAGGAGATCAGGCGCTCCTGCCATGGCAGTGAGAGTCACCTCTCCCGTGAAGGCTCCCAGGTCTGCCGTAAATGATGTATCATGATCCATGATCATGAAGGTGCCGGTATCTGTCTCCAGCCCTGCTCTGTATACCGGCACAGGCCGGTATTCCCCGTCCTTCAAGCCGGCCTCCGTGGTGAACGAGAACTCCATCCTGAGGCTGTCGGTGCTCCCTGCTGTTACTGTGAGGGTGTCAATGACAGCATCTGTTATGTGTTGTGGCCGGGAGAAGAGGGTGTCGGCATTGCATATAAACCTTTCCGTCAGGGTTACCGGAGCAGGAGTATAGTTGACTATCTTACCGATCATATTTACCGTGTCATCTTCAATGAGATAGCGGGGGGCAGCCAGCTGCGCCACAACAGGCATGAAAGACCTGATCCTTCCCGTGGCGGTTCCCGACTGTCTTTTGCCAGTCATACCGAGCACATAGGTATCCCATGAGGTGATATCATCAGGGAAGGTGACATCAAACCGTACCCGGCCGGAGTCGTCTGTTCTGAGCTGCGGCATCCAGTATGCATAATCACGGAAGTTTCTTCTTAGGGTACCTCCGGCCATAGCCTGTTCCATGAAGGCATCATCTATGTTTACGCCTTTGTCAGGTGCCGTTGTCAGCACCCCCCCGGCGCCTGTCTTAAGCATTATTATCCCGCCTGCTGCCCTTGAGCCGTATAGTGCCGTCAGGGCGGGATCCCTGATGATGTCTGCCTCACGAATAATGCCGGGATCAAGGTCCGACAGGTCGCCCGTGTAGGGTCTGCCGTCAATGATAACCAGAGGCATCGGCTCATTCATCATGACTGTGGCCCCGCGTATCATAATCTGAGGGCTGCTCTCTATTGCCAGGCCGGCTATACTTCCGGCCAACGACTCCGTGACAGTGACGGTCGAAGCCATTACGGACTTCTTGCCTGACAGACCATATCCAATAACGACGACCTCATCAAGAGCCAGCAGGTCTGGCTCGAGAGTTACATCCCTGGTCTGCTCATATGACACCACTGTCTCATACTGCTGCATCCCTATAAAGGCGAAGGTCACTATATGTGTCCCGGACGGCAGCTTTAATGAATACATCCCGTTGAAATCGGTAATAGTCCCGATATTAAGATCACCGCAATAGACCGAAACCCCGGGGATGGCTTCGTCATCATCGGCAGATATCACCCTGCCTGTGATTGTAAAACCCGGACCGTCGTATGATGAAAAGTCCTGCCTGGTGAACTCCTGCAACAGTTGCTTTTCAAATGTGGTCTTTTCGCGGCCGTACTCTACGGGCAGTGAGATCAGTTCCAGTACACGGTTGAACAGTTCGCTGTCATTTCCCACCGAAGCATTGTTCAGATCGATAAAGGTCCGGCTGTTGGCGCGGACAATGACAGAGTCGATCCTGAAGTATTCACCCTGGTCATAGAGAGCCACGAATGTATAAGATCCGGGAGTGATGTTTGTAAACGACCTGTCAGAGCCTCTCCTGGTATGTACTCTCCTTAGACTCTCATTAAAGAGTATCAGGGCCACGGCTGACCCCTTCCGGTCATTCATGCCAAGGAGCCCTACGGACCCGTTGCCGGGCTTTGAAGGACGGTTGCTCATATAGTTAAACGGAACTTTTGTCCTTGCCTTCAGTATCTCCCGTCTCAGCGAATCCAGGTATACAGGGGTATAAACACTCTCACGGAAATCTTTCGCCAGGGAAAAACCTCCCAAAGAGCGGGGCACCCATTTCCCGGCTTCGAATGACTTCATCTTAAGCAGCTCCTTCCTGAACTCATACTCATAACCGGGCTCGAACTCAAACTCCGTCCGGAACAGGCCGGGAGCCACAAAGGTTGCCTTACGCGGCATGACCGGACCGACTACTTCAAAATTATTCCCCCGGTTAGTCCGGTAGGGGTTATCAAGCTGACCTCTTATGTTACTCATAAGAAAGAGCCTGTCCGACTGGCGGAGCCACGCTATATCATTGTTGAATGACGACCTGAACGGCAGAATGTAATTCCGGAGTCTCTCAGATTCTGCCTTTGAGAGTCTCGGGGCGGCACTCTTCTTTGTGTATTGCACCGGATCATCCCTGTCACTGATAGACAGGATCAGCTTCCTGCCTTTCACAAATCTCAGGCTGTCAATTTCATAAGCACACTCAGGCGTTCTGATGCTTATATAATGATATCCGGTGTCGACTCTGAACGAGTAGGGCTGGTTGGCGGCGGCGAAGTCTATATACAACGGCCTGTGATCAATATAAATGTTATTGATCTTTACCGGGTTACCATGGTTGAAGATGAAGGGTGCGAACTGGGTGATGCTGTCGCCCATATCTGACAGGAATACCCTCACCTCATCAGGATGGAACCTGAAGGTAAAATACCCTATGGTATCCAGTCCTGCCCGTTGCTTCCATTTCTCGTAATGAAAAGGATACCACAGGTCCGGATTGTCAGGTGTTCCTGTTGTGAATCTGTTTATCTGTTCCTTCTGCTTTACCGGCCATGCAAATGAGGGGAGACCCGGCGGGGTGTACCCAAATTTGCCTGTGAGCGAGAACGCGGTCAGATCGGCGTTTTTCACTGCCTTCCCGTTATAGTCGGTCACAACGAGGGTTATTGTCGCCGGGCTTCCGGGAACAATCATATCAGGTTGATCAACAGATATATTCAGCATATCTTTATGAAGTCCCGCGCGGTACATCACATTATTCATGACGCCGCACCACAGGTAATTCATCGAGAGATACCACTCCCTGTTTCCGGAGGTTTCCCTGCTGAACTGCAGGTCTTCGGTCACACCCCGGCTTATCTCGCGGTTGGATTCATAGATGAAATAATTAAAGGTGATGCTGGCAGAGCTTCCGGCATCGATTATTACGGAGTCATTTCTAATGAACATGTTGCATCTCACCCCGGGTGACAGATCAGCTGCTGTTGTTTTCTTTTCGGCACTGCCGCTCTTCACTGTATATGATTCCACAAACGGATCGATCGTGAGAGCAAAGGGGAAGGTTTTCATCACGGGGGCTGTCCTGTTGCCGAAGGCATCTTCCGATTCAACAGAAGCCTCTCTGACTGTCTCTTCTCCGTCAACCTTAAGGATGAATTTGACGCTGTCGCCTGCCTGTATGACTTCAATCTCCTCCTTTTTCCTTATGAAGCTTACATCCAGCTCTTCCGATGCCGTTTCATTATCCGATGTGTTTGCCTGTGCAACAATTCTGTATTTCAGGTTGGCAGCGGGAAATATTGAATCAGGTATTTCTATCATTGTTTCCCCTGAGGCCTTCAGGTCTTCCCGGAGTACGGCCAGGGTGTCACGGAGGGTTACCTGGCCTGTAAAGATTTCGTCAACATCTCCTGCCATAATAAACAATGAAACGCGGACATCAGGCAGCACCATATCGTTTTCATTGACCGCTTTCAGGGCTGCAAAGAATGGTTTCCCGCGGTAATGTACCTCTTCCGGGAGTCGCATATTTAATTTCAGTCCCTTGAGGTCATAGTATTCATACCGGAAATCACCTGAGGATAAGAGTTTGTTTCTCCCGGCGGGGCTCATGTTTATCTCATAATCCCTGTCAAGTTGCAGGTTAAGGGAATCCTCAAGCACAAAGGTGAAGGTATATCCGCCCGGGGCATATGGTTTGACAGTACCGAGCCTGACCTGCCTGTACGGATAATAGCTTACCAGCTTTACATCCATCTCCCCGGAGAATGGCCTGTAACGTTTACCTCTCAGTATGAAGGTCTTCAGCTTCACCGTATCACCCGGGTTGTATATCGGTTTGTTGAATACGAAGTACCCTCCGGTCTGAGGATCACCTGTGGCAATATTTTTCAGAGAGTACCAGATGCCTTTTGCCGTATGAAAACCATAGCCTCTGAATGATGAAATAACGGCATCAACAGGCAGCATTACCACGGTCTTTAAAGGCACCCAGACATACCTGACAGGAGTACCGTATACTGTTTTACGGAACCCTCTCTTAATTCCCGGATTATTGAAAGATCTCTCAAGTCTTACCAGGGAGGTGATGCCGGAGTGTTGGACAGAGATAATGCCGTGACGGTTCGACTTTTTCAGACGGTATGATTCACTTTTCTCATCATAGGGTATGGTCAGGCTTCCTATACTTACTGGTGCGTCCTTAATAATTGCACCAGTACTATCCCTGATCTGGATCAGGAGGTCGGTCTGGTTATCTATGACGGATGCATATATGTTGGGTACGCTGAGAAACTCAATATCCAACCTGTCGCGGTCTATATAAGCTTTCAGGTAGTTTCCCGGGGCGAGCTTCCCCTCATAAGAAGATCCGGTCGGGAAGGAGTCGACTTTCTGATAAAACAGATCCTTGTCAGGGTTAAGCTTCCCTTTGCGGGCAATTGATACAGCCTGTATGTCAGATATATAGTAGAAGTAGGTAAATGGACTGGTAGTGCGGCTGTTGATTAAGTCCTGAGCTCCGCTTAAGGCGGTTAAAACCACCCCGGCAAAAAAGAGAATTAGCTTTTGCATTTTACATCGATGAGCAGATCCGGTCTCTGTAAATTTAAGAATATTTAAAGGTGGTAACAATAGCAGGATAACATGATACGGAACTAAAATCGTTCAGTATGATATC
>QKGI01000092.1 GCA_003250475.1 Bacteroidota bacterium
AGGAACACCCTGTCAAAACCTGTCTTTCTGAGAGCAGCATTCAGCAGCCTGTCAAAGTCGCGGTTGTATTTTATTCCCAGCTCTTCCGCCAGGGCAAAAGGTACAAGCGGCGAATATTGTATCACCCGCATCACATCACTTTTACTCAGTTGCTCCTGCACTTCCGAAAGGTAATGCTTTTCATGCAGGGCTCCTGTGGGGCAGACCAGAACACACTGTCCGCAGTGTATGCAGCTTGAGAAGTTAAAATCGCGGTCCATGGCCGATCCGACATGGGTGTATCTACCTCTTCCTATGAAGTCTATGGAGGTGGCAGTGACTACCTCTTCACATACTCTCAGGCAACGGCCGCACAGTATGCACTTGGAGAGCTCTCTCACGATGGCAGGACTCGACTGGTCACGACGGGGCTTGATCTTGCTGCCTCGTATACGTCTCTCTCTCACCTGCATCTCATCCGACAGACGCTGCAGCTCACAGTCGAGGTTACGGTCACAGTAAAGACAGTCGTCCGGGTGGTTCGAGAGAAGTAGCTCCACTATCGTTTTACGGGCTTTAATAACACGCGGCGAGTGGGTCTTAATCTTCATCCACTCCTCCACCAGTGCTGAACAGGCAGTGATGAGCCTGTCACGTCCCTCAACCTCGACAACGCACATACGGCAGGCTCCTGTAGGCGTGAATTCAGCCATACGGCAGAGGGTGGGAATGATGATACCATTGCGGTTGAGAGCCGACAGAATGGTCTCTCCCTTCTCCGCCCTGATGCTCTTGTTATTTACTTCTATAGTGAATTGCATGGCTATTTTACCGTTACGGCACTGAATTTACACACATCATAACACACACCGCAGCCTATGCATTTATCCTCCACGATGAAGAAGGGCTGCAACCTTGTACCGTAGATGGCATTAACCGGACACCTGGCGGCGCACACGGTACATCCTGTACACCTGTTCACATCAATGCTGAATGTCCTCAGCCCGCGGCATACGTTAGCCCTGCAGCGCCTGTCGAAGATATGTTCCTCGAACTCCTCGCGGTAGTTGGCAAGAGCACTGATGAAAGGGTTAGGAGCAGTCTGACCCAGGCCGCACAACGATGTATCCTTCATTACCGAAGCGATGGTCTCCAGCTGCATGACACCCTTAAACCTCTCAAGAGTGGCGTTGGAATCCTCCGAATGGGGCTTCCGTATAATATTCTCCAGTATCTCAAGCATCCTTCCCGTACCTTCACGGCAGGGGATGCACTTGCCACAACTCTCCTTGTGGATGAATTCCATATAAAATCTTACGAAATCGACCATGCAGGTGGTCTCGTCAATGATTATCAGTCCCCCGGAACCCATGGCAATGCCATTCTCTCTCAGCACATCGAAGTCAACCGGAAGGTCAAGGTTTTCTTCAGTGATGAATGTGCCCGACGGGCCTCCTATCTGGAGGGTCTTGAATGCCCGGCTCTCTTTAATGCCGTCGGCTATCCCCTCTGTTATGGTCCGGAATGTGGTACCCATCTCCACCTCTATGAGTCCGGTATAGCGGCCCCGGCCTCCCAGCGAGAAGAGCTTGGTGCCCTTGCTTGTCTCGGTGCCCATCGAGCGAAACCACTCCGGACCGTGTAGCATGATAAGAGGCACGTTCATGAGGGTCTCCACATTGTTTATCACGGTCGGCTTGCCATATAGCCCGCTCGTTGTAGGGTACGGAGGCTTGAGCTCGGGCATACCGCGCCTGCCTTCCAGGCTGCCGATGAGGGCAGTCTCCTCACCGCAGACAAATGCACCGGCCTCCTCCCTGATGACAATATCAAGATTGAAGCCGCTGGAGTAAATATTATGTCCTGTTATGCCATAGCTCTTTGCAGCGTCAAGGGCCTTCCTCAGCCTGGCCAGCGGATGAGGCGATCCTGTCTTGAGATATATGACGGCATTGGATGCACCTGTGGCGTAGGCGGCGATACATATGCCCTCAATAAGCCTGTGGGGGTCTCCCTCAAGGACAGACCTGTCAGCGTATGATCCCGGATCACTCTCCTTGGCGTTGCAGATAAGATACCTGTTGTCAGAGGCTGAGTTGAGGGCATACTTCCACTTAAGCCCCGTGGTGAACCCTCCCCCGCTGCGGCCGCGCAGCCCGCTCCTCTCCACTATGTCACATACCTCCTCGTGCGTATAGTTACGTATGGTCTTAAGAAAGGTCCGGTAGCCACCGCGCGCAATATACTCTTCAATGCTTTCCGGGTCATAACTACCGCAGTTACCCAGTACTACTCTCTTCTGCAGCTTGAAGAAGGGTATCTCCTCGATGAACGGTATCTCGTGCCAGGCTTCGAAGCCTGTTGCTCCCGACTGGGCTACAAGATCCTCCTCCGGCATGTCATTATGAAATACCCCGTTAAGAACAGGCTCAACCTTTTCCTCGGTTATATTTCTGAATATCAACTTGTTCTTGCCTGGAAGCTGAATACAGACCATAGGCTCGAAGGAAGAGGGACCATGACAGCCGGTCCTGACTACATGGCCGTTTATCCCCATCTCATCAAGCCATTGCTCTGCTGCTGCGGCACTCCTTTCACTTCCCGCTATGATGGCCGCCGAGCCGGATGCTATATAAATAACCGGTTCGGAAGGTTTGTCACGACGGATCCCGGCAAGCCTCCTCTCGGCAGAAGCCTGGAGTGTGTCGGAGCTGCGCATCAGGACATCCTTTATAAGAAAGTCCCTTGTATCGATATCCGGGTTCTCTTTCATTTCTGGTCAGCGAGTGCTTTGAGTTTTGTTACCATTTCGGGGATATCTTCAGGCCTGACATGAGTATGATAGGTTCCGTCAATGCAGATCACCGGGCCGTCGTTGCATCCACCCTGGCATGCTGTCAGCTCATAGCTGAACCTGCCGTCACGTGTTGTCTGCCCGGCATCGATGCCCATCGTTTCCTTTATGACGCTGATGATCGCTGAAGAACCATTGATGAAGCAGGTAGTGCCGTTACAAATTCTCAGGTGTATCCTCCCTGCCGGAAAAAACCTGAAGGTGTCATAAAAAGTTGCCAGTCCGTAGATCTTTGTGGTCGACATGTGCAGAAAGCTTCCAATACGTACTATGGCACTCTCTGACAGGTAGCCTTCCATCTCCTGCACATCCTGAAGGATAGGTATAAGGCTCTCATGGCTCCCTTCGCGGTAACGGCTCAGAATATCGTCTATATTACTCATTATTAAACTTATCTGCCTTTTCGGATAAATACAAAACTACTTATTTTTATTGTTATTCCAAAAACAATGTTAATTTATTAACATAAAATTACCGAAAAAAGATGTCTGATAGCATTGTCGAAGAAAAATGTTGTACTTTTGAGTGTATAAGTGTTAGGGAGAAAAGCAGTTGGGACAAACTTACAATATAGAGATATGCCTGGGAAGCTCTTGTTTCTCAAGGGGTAACAGAGAGGTGGTACAGATAATCAGGGATTACCTCAGGAAGAACCATCTTGATGACAAGGTTGTCCTCAGAGGTGCACGCTGTATGAACCGTTGCAGTGACGGTCCCTTTGTGATAATCAACGATAAGACATTTACCTGTATTGGGGTTCAGGATATTGAAAAGATCCTTGAGAAGGAGCTTGCTTAACCCTCAACCGGTGATAATATATTGAATATGAATACTCCTGATCAGGTTATTTACATAAATGAGGATAAATGCCGCAACTCTTATTCCTGTGTCAGGGCATGCCCGGTAAATGCTATTGAGGTCAGGCCCGAAAGGTTGCACCCTGTGATCATCGCCGACAGGTGTATCGGCTGTGGTCTCTGTTACCTCTCATGCTCCCCGGGAGCCGTTGAGTTCCGCGATTCACGGGCACGGGTAAAAAAGATACTGCAATCGGGGCGCCCCACTGCTGCTCTCATTGCACCCAGCCTGGCCTCGGAGTTTGATGACATAACCGACTACCGCAAGTTTGTCGGTATGATACGTACCCTCGGCTTTACCTATGTTCATGAGGTATCCTTCGGGGTCGATCTTGTCGCTTTCGCCTATAAGAAGCTCTTTGAGGAGTCGAGCGGCAAGTATTACATAACAGCCAACTGCCCGTCGATAGTAGAGATGATAGAGAAGTACCGTCCGCATCTCGTGCCTAACCTTGCCCCCCTGGTGTCGCCGATGATAGCGACGGCAATGGTTACCCGTGATCTCTACGGGGAGGATATAGCCAATGTCTTCATCGGTCCTTGTATAGACATCAAGGAGGAGGCCGGCCTGTACAGGGAAAAGAGCCTTATCGAGGCCGTTCTTACCTTTATAGAGATACGCCAGCTTTTCGTTGAGAACGAGATACAGGAGAAGGCTGTCAAGATGGCTGAGTTCGATCCCCCCTACGGATGCTGGGGATCTTTATACCCCTACCCTGCCGGTATCCTGCAGGCGGCAGGCATCAAACGCGACCTTGTCTCAAGCCAGATAATCACAGCCTCGGGCACCGAGGATGTGAGGGAGGCGGTCAACGACTTCGATCATCATATTGACACCATCAGGCATCACTTCAACCTCTTCTTCTGCCAGGGATGCATGCTCGGGCCGGGAATGATACGGCATGACGAGCGTTACAGGCGCAGGTCGCTCGTTAAACAGTATGCGGAAAAGCGGGTGGAGGCCCTCGACAAGACACAGTGGAAAAAAGATATGGACCGGTGGTCAGCTCTCGATCTTACCCGTACCTTCAGGGCAAATGACCAGCGCATACCGGAGCCTTCCCCGGAAGCTGTCAACGAGGTCATGAAGATAATCGGCAAGGAGAACAGGGTCGAGGAGCTCAACTGTAATGCATGCGGCTACGGATCGTGCCGCGAGTTCGCCACCACGGTGGCAAAGGGACTGGCAGTGCCGGAGATGTGCCACACATACAACCTGCGCAACAAACAGGAATATATCGAGACACTGCGGCTTACCAACAGGAAACTGTCAGAAACAAAAAAAGCCCTGAAGGAATCGGAAGAGCAGGCTATGAGAGAGAAAGATGCCGCCCAGGATGCCTCCGAGACGATGAACAGTATGCTCAATAAACTCCCCAACGGGGTTGTAATCGTCGATAACGAGCTGAAAATACTCCATTCCAACGAGAGCTTCATTGACATAATAGGTGAGGATGCCAGGGCTATTGCAGAGATCATTCCCGGCCTCAGTGGTGCTGACCTCAAGACCCTGCTGCCTTTTAACGTGTATAACATATTCTCATTTGTGCTGCGGGAGAATGAGTCGGTCATCAGCCGTGACGTACAGCTCGAGGACCGTATGTTTAACATATCTATCTTCCCAATAAGGCAGAACAGGATTGCCGGGGCTGTCATCCGCGATCTCTTCTCTCCCGAGGTACAGCGCGAAGAGGTGATAACCAGGGTAACCGACGTCATCGATAAAAACCTCGAAATGGTTCAGAAGATAGGCTTCCTGCTGGGCGAAGGGGCATCAGAGACGGAGAAGATGCTAAATTCCATCGTCGAGCAGTACCGGCAGAAGAAGAATGAGACAGGAAAGTAGCCCGGCATCAGGCATGGACAGGGAGTTTTTCATAGAGGTCAACAGCCAGCAGCGCAACCACCACGGAGAACGTATATGCGGCGATGTGTTCCTTTCCGAGAACGTCAGGGAAGAGAGCCGTATAATAACTGTGCTCTCTGATGGCATGGGTCATGGTGTCAAGGCCAACATACTTGCCACCCTTACCTCCACGATGGCGCTCAATTTTACCCGTGAGCACAAGGAACCGGACCGCATCGCCGAAATTATCATGAACACCCTCCCCGTCTGTTCGGAGCGGAAGATAAGCTATGCCACCTTCTCAATAATAGATATAGAGAGTGACGGGCGGGCCAACATACTCGAATATGATAACCCCCGCTGCATAATACTCAGGGGCAGTCAGCCCTTCGAGCCCGACTGGAAGGATGTGATCCTTGAAAAAGGCAAGAATGCCGGTAAACGGCTCCATAAGTGCACCTTTTACCCTGCCAAGGAAGACCGTATCATCCTTCTCTCCGACGGTGTAGCCCAGAGCGGCATGGGCAGCAACGCCTGGCCTCTCGGATGGGAACGTGACAATGTGCAGCAGTATGCAGCATCACTGGTGGCAAACGAGCTATCCATCTCAGCAGCCACCCTGGCCGGCAAGATTGTAAACATGGCGTACAAATATGACAGCTATGAAGCCATGGATGATATCTCATGTGCAATACTCTATTTCAGGGAACCACGTAAACTGCTGATCTGCTCGGGTCCGCCCTATGAAGAGGAGAAGGACAGGGAGCTGGCGGCAAAGGTCACCGGATATAACGGAAAGGTGATACTGTGCGGAGGAACCACTGCCGATATTGTAGCCAGGGAACTGAACCGTAAGATCGTTGATGAGTTGATCTTCGAAGACCCCGACCTTCCCCCCGAGAGCTTCATGGAGGGTATAGATCTTGTTACCGAGGGTATACTGACACTGCAGAAGGTCAACGAACTGCTCAAGGGGTACCGTAACAGTGTCAAGCTAGGCAAGGGACCGGCTGACAAGATCGTTAAAATGATTATGGAGAGCGATGAGATTAATTTCCTTGTGGGTACCCGCATAAATGTGGCTCACCAGGACCCCACCCTGCCCGTTGACCTGGAGATACGCCGCACTGTTGTGAAACGCATAGCCCGCATACTCGAGGACAAATGGCTGAAACAGGTCAGCATCGACTATATCTGAGATATTCCGTTGCCCTCCTGTAAAGGAAGGTCATCACCTCCGGCAGCGAGATATTCCGCGGCCTCCGTCTGAAGACAGCCAGTCCTTCAATCTCCGACCTGTCACCGATAGTCCCCAGTGTCTCCACACATGCAAAGAAGAGCCTGCCATACTGCTTACCCTCTCCGGCATCGACCGAGTAGTAAGTGACAGGCTCCAGGGTAAAGTCAATAGCCCCTGTCTCCTCCTTCAGCTCCCTTGCAGCAGCCTCAACAGAGTCCTCTCCCGCCTCTGGGTGACCTGCAGGAAGCTCATACCCCCCACGCCTGCGGTGTTTGACAAAAATCCATCCCTCATCGTGCCTCGCTGCTATAACCACGTAGGATATCTTTTCAGGCTCTGTGCCCCCTGGGACAAGTTCAACCGATACCATTCCTCAAAATTAACTCAAATGGGAATATAGTGCCGGATGACATGTTTAATATTATTTTTGCCATAAATAACTATGATGCTTCTCTTTGTTCTACCGGTTATTGCAGATATCTGGCTCTGGTATGCACTTATCAGTGACCTGAAGAGGCGGAGCTTTGCTTTAAGGGCAGTTGTGCTTGCAGTCAAAGCATCCCTCTCCCTGGCCCTTCTTTACCTGATCATCAGTGTTACGACATATGGCGGTAATTTTGCCGCCCCGGCAAACGCATACAGATTTATTACCCTGAGTCTGACAGGGATGCTGCTGATAACCTCGGGCATGGCATACCTTCTCATAAGGCTGATAATATCTTCTGCCGGGCGACTGTTCCGCAAAAAAACCGGAGGAGCAGTACTGATAAATATAGCCCTCTTTCTTTTTCTTGTCATACTTGTTGCCGATGGTCATTTCCGCCAGAGACTCGATATCAGGGTCGTCAGGCAGAGTATAGGCATCCGGGGACTGGATCCTGCCCTCAGCGGACTAAAGATAGTATTCATATCCGATCTTCACCTGTCATCATGGTATGGCAGTTACGACCGCCTGGAGGATATGGTAGCCATGATAAACAGGGAAGAACCGGACCTTCTTATCAATACCGGTGACTTTATCTCATACGGATGGCAGGAGTTCGGAGGATGTGACACCATCCTGAGCAAGGCTCATGCCAGGTATGGAGCCTTTGCCGTTGCCGGTAACCATGACGACGGCACCTACTACCCGGGATACGATGACAGTTACGGTGATGAGTGTGATTCGATGATGAGGCAAAAGATTACAACCTCAGGCTATATGTTGCTGTCAGACACCTCCGTGACAGTAAACTGCCACGATAAAGACATTGCTGTAGCAGGTGTCGTAACCCATGGCCATCACCTGGATATGCACTACGGCGACTTCGGCAGGGTCCTCGGGCAGATACCCGACAGCATTTTTTCAATCCTGTTGCTCCATGATCCTGCAGGGTGGGATCAGGCGCTGGCATACAGCAAGAAACCCGACCTCACCCTGTCAGGCCATACCCATGGCATGCAGATAGGCCTGCCGGGAGGGCATCTCTCCCCTGCAGCCTGGGTCCACAAGAGATGGAAAGGATTATACCTTCAGGGCAGCCGGTACCTCTGTGTGACCTCCGGGCTGGGTACTATGGGTATGTCTGTCAGGATCTTCATGCCCCCGGAAGTGGTCGTCATTACATTGATCCCCGGGTAAACATTTTTGTTTCTTGGCACTTTTTTGTATTTTTGCAATCGCCATGAGATTTAAACCTGTTATCGTAGCAGCCGCCCTGATAGCGGCAATTCCGCTATACTCACAAGAGAAAGGTCTCCATGCCATCACAACAGAGGCATCAGAAGAATACATGAAATATCTATCCTCTGATGACCTTGAAGGAAGGAGGACCGGTAGCGAGGGAAATGATGCAGCAGCTTCCTATATCAGCTCTGCAGCGCTCAGTATTGGCATTAAGCCTCTTCCCGGGAGGAATGATCTCTTCCAGATCCTTGATTACCAGCGTATCACAACTGTCCCGGACCAGTCTCTCATAACCCTGTCAGATACCTCAGGAAATGTTATTCAGACAGCAGAGATTATGCCTCTTGTTCCTCCCGGTGACACAATAGATCTTAGCGGTGAGGTTGTCTTCGGCGGGTACGGTTATATGGACAGCGAAAATAAATACAATGACTTTTCGGGTATCAGCATAAATGACCGTATAGTGATCATCATGACCCGGAGCCCTGACCTGCGTGGAAGCGGCAAGCCGGCATCAGGGACAGGCATCAGTGAAATGATCGAGGTGCGCAAGCTCCCGATGATAATGCTGCAAAAGGCCAAGGCTGTACTCTTTGTGGCTGACCCCGCCCTCGGATCGGATATCTCTTCAGATCTCCTTTCTATGGGCTCATCATACCAGCTCATCCCGCTATTCAAAAAACAGATGTACCATTTCTCGCTGAATGCATATGCCATTTCAGCGGAGACGGCTGACATACTCCTGAAACGGTCGGGACTCACGTTGAAAAAGCTGCAGGACAGCATCGCATCTTCACGTCAGCCGGCTTCTTTTGTGATACCGGACCTGAAGGCCGATATAAACATCAATGTCACCAAGGACACTGTCACCAGCTCCAATATCATCGGTTACATCGAGGGATCCGATCCTGAGCTGAGGGATGAGGCTGTCATGTTCACGGCTCATTATGATCATGTGGGAAAGGATATTGCCGGTAACATCTATAACGGCGCCAATGACAATGCATCAGGAAGCGTCGGGCTGCTCGAGGTGGCTGCAGCCTTCTCCTCACTGGAAAAGAAACCGGCGAGAAGCGTTATTTTTATGTGGACAACAGGTGAGGAAGAGGGCCTGCACGGATCAACATACTATACCGAGAATCCTCTCTTTCCTCTTGAGAAAACAGTCGCCGCCATTAACTTTGACATGATCGGCAGGTCGCGCCGGGACACTGATACAGGCGCCTCGCTGACTGGTTCTATAGACATCACCGGGAGAGACACTATCAAGATCATCTCAGGCTCAGACTGCCCGGAGCTTATGTCATATGCCATGGAGGCCTGCAAAAAATCAGATATTTATGCCATTGACGAAGGGAAGGGCTTACACTTCTCGGGCTCTGATCATTATCCCTTCTACCGCAAGGGAATACCGGTACTCTTTTACTTCACGGGGCTGCATAAGGATTACCATAAGCAGACTGACGATTACGAGTTCATCGATTTCGACAAACTGGTCAAGGTATCCCGTGCCGGCTTCATCACCGGTTATAAGGTTGCAGATGCCGCTGTCAGGCCTGTGAAAGAAAGAAAAGGGCAGAAATAGCCATCATCCCCCGGATGAAAAAAAGGACAGTCACCATTTCTTCAGGCGAGATTGAGCTTGACATCATCAGGTCGTCAAGACGGACTATGGCCCTGTATGTCAGGCCGGGAGGCACACTGCTCATCAGGGCACCATGGTATGTCCCGGTGAATGTACTGATGCAGTTCGTCCGGCAGAAAACAGACTGGATAGAGAAGCAGGTTGAGAAACTGAAGAATGTCAGGCCGGTGGGTGCACCCCTTGTTATCGGTGACGGAAGCATACTGCCGTTTATGGGCAGGGATTTAACAGTGAAAATCTCTCATGGCTCCCGCCGCAGCCCTTCTGTCTCAGGTGATAACCTGGTTCTGGCTGTGCCCGGGCAGGCCTCCACTGAATATCTTACCAGGATCGTGGAAGGCTGGTATCTCCGCGAAGCAAAGGCGTACCTTATTTCCCGTACGGCTGAGCTTGCAGCGGTCCATCATGATAAACTGCCGGAACCACGGCAGGTAAACGTCAGGAAGATGAAACGCCGGTGGGGAACCTGTCATTCAAACGGCAGCATCTGGCTTAACCGCGAACTGATAAAAAAGGACCCGGTGCTGGCAGACTATGTCATCATACATGAGCTCTGCCACCTTGTTCACCATAACCACGGCAGTGAGTACTACGCCCTTCTGGAAAGTATTGTTCCCGACTACCGGGAACTAAGGACAAGCCTCCGCAACCATCAGTAGCCGTCTTCGTTTATCCGGAAAAAATGGTCCCGCCTATTGCTGAAAGCAGGCATAACGGAGGTCACACCGGGAAATACCGCTGAATTATGGATTTATTCTGTCAGGCAATATTTGTGTAGACAGCCTGGATATCATCATCATCTTCAAGGCGGTCAATAAGCTTCTCCACATCAGTCATCTGCTCCTCACTGAGGGTGACGGGATTGAGAGCAATACGTTTGAGTGAGGCTTTCTTAACTTCGATGCCGTTGTCTTCCAACGCCTTGGAAAGAGTGCCAAAATTGGTGAAGTCGCCATAGACATACCATGTGTCATCATACTCTTCAAGCGATTCCAGTCCGGCTTCAATAAGCTCAAGCTCCAGGTCGTCCTTTGAGAGATTTTCCGGTGTATCAAATTCAAATACAGCTTTCCTTGAGAACATGAATTCCAGGGACCCGGTAGGCACAACTGTTCCGCCGTTCTTGCTCAGTGAAGCTCTCACGTTGGCTATTGTACGGGTGTTGTTGTCGGTTGCTGCCTCAATCATTACCAGTACGCCGTGAGGGCCTTTACCTTCATAGGTTATCTCTGCGTAATCGGCAGTATCCTTGCCGGAAGCACGATCGATGGCTGCCTTGATATTATCCTTGGGCATGTTCTGGGCTTTGGCATTAAGGATGGCCGTCCGTAACCTGGCATTCATCTCCGGATCGGTGCCACCGTCCCTTGCCGCCATTGTTATTGCCTTGGAAAGCTTGGGGAAAAGTTTTGACATCTTGTCCCATCTGGCTTCCTTGGATGCCCTGCGATATTCAAATGCACGTCCCATTACGAAATGATTAAGATTAACCTAAAGCTGGGCAAAAATACAATTTGGGAGTGACAATCCGCCAGGGTACTGAAAAAAATAGTGCTGTTCCTCAGGCAAAAAAGAGGTATGCAATAAAGATGGCTGCAATACTGCCGATTACATCCGCCAATAGTCCGCATATGACAGCATACCTCGAGTTCTTTATCCCCACCGATCCGAAATAGACGGCAAGCACATAGAACACCGTATCGGTGGATCCCTGGAGGCAGCATGCCAGTCTGCCCACGAACGAATCTGCGCCGTGGGTTGTCATGACATCAATCATCATCCCCCTTGACCCGCTGCCGCTCAGCGGCTTCATCAGCGCAGTGGGCAGGGCCTCGGTAAAAGAGGTGTCAAGTCCCAGCCAGGCCACCACCGCAGTGATGCCGTCGACAAGCAGGTCCATGGCCCCGGAAGCCCTGAAGACACCTATGGCTACCAGGATAGCGACAAGGTAAGGTATTATGGTTATGGCAGTCTTGAATCCGTCCTTGGCTCCCTCGATGAAAGTCTCGTACACGTTGACCTTCTTAACCATAGCCATCACTATAAAGGAAATGATAATAGTGAACAGAATAAAGTTGGCGGCAAAGGTGGATATGGTGTTTATCTTCTCCTGAGGCAGTGTGCTGAAATACCACACTATCCCTGCAATTACGGCCGTAAGACCTCCCAGGTACAAAAGAACGACCCTGTTAAAAAGATTGATCTTCTGGAACAGGGCGACACTTACCAGGCCTGCAAGCGTGGCTATGAACGTAGAGATGAGTATAGGTATGAATACATCGGCCGGATTGGCCGCCCCGAGCTGGGCCCGGTATACCATTATAGTAACGGGTATCAGGCATAGTCCCGAGGCATTCAGCACAAGGAACATGATCATCGGATCAGATGCAACCTCCTTATCAGGGTTATGTTCCTGCAGCTCCTTCATTGCCTTGAGACCCATGGGGGTGGCAGCATTGTCAAGACCGAGCATGTTGGCCGCCACATTCAGCATCATTGAACCGTTGGCCGGACTATCAGCAGGCAATTTGGGGAAGAGCTTCCTGAAGAAGGGTCCTATGGCTCTTGAAAGCATGGTAACAGCACCACCCTTCTCTCCGACACGCATCAACCCCATCCACAGGGTAAGTACTCCCGTGAGTCCCAGGGAAATCTCAAAACCTGTTTTTGCGCTTGAAAAGGTGGACTCAACAATACGGTTGAAGATCTCAGTGTCACCACTGAAGATAAGCTGTGCCAGGGCAAACACAAACCCTATCAGAAAAAAAGCGATCCAGATATAATTAAGAGCCATCCGGTAGAAATTCTCAGTCTTTAAAAATAGGGAAATTTTCGAAGAGATTTGATGAAAAGAGAAAATCAGAGCTCATCAACCTCAATTATTTCAAAGGGGACCTGCAGAATAGTCCGGAAATCATGACCGGCATCATGCATATTTTCATCACCATTCTCACAAAACCAGCGGATAAGAACCTCGCTGTTGGCAAGGTATAGCTTTTCAAATTTCTTGAACAGGGCATGGATCCTGTTGGAGGAACTGGTATTGAAAAACTCAAATTTAACATTCAGGACCGTACGGTCAGCCGGACAGATACTGTACCCTTCGATATACTCGAGAAGAGGTCCGTAAAAACCTGTCGAATTCTCAGGCGTGGATTTACCTCTTATCTCAAACAGACCATGCTCCGGATCAAAATAGACTGAAGGTGTGCGGTGAGTTTCCTTTATTATAATCTTTTCCATGTCCGTCAAACAGCAGCAGAGTATAAATGTAGAATTTTCCGCTAAAAAAGCCAAATCAAACAGGAATGTTTAAAAGATGTCGGAAAATTAGGAATGCTTTATGTATTTTTGAAATGATCAGGCATAACACAAAAGGCTTACTGCATAATGACACGAATGAGAAGGTGCATCCCGTTAATTATTTTCACTGCCGTATGTATGGCTGTCATTTCCGGCACTGTATCAGCATCGGATCTTAATATAACCGGGACAGTGTCTGATGAAGAGGGAGCCCCGGTGATGAATGCAAGGGTCTCTTTCTTTTTGAATGCAAATGAGTACAGGGTCCTTACGGGAACCGACGGACGCTACTCGGTGAACATTTCAGGGTCATACAGTGATGTTGCCGGGCAGTTCCAGGTAGGCACACCTTATCCCAACCCATTTAACAACAGTGTTAACATACCTTTTGTCATAAACATCAACGGTGATGTGATGATGACCATCTATAACATCACCGGGGAGAAGGTCAGGGTAATGGTTTTTCCATCGGTTGAGGCAGGAAGCTACAATGCCGTCTGGGATGGCTGCGGCTATGACAACGCACCGATGAGTGCAGGCCTCTACATCTACGCTCTCACATTCCGTGGCAGGACCTACAGCGGGAGGCTGGTGAAAGTATCCGGAGGATCGTCATCTTCAGCCGGCAGCGGACTGGAACCGGTAATGATGCCCCCGGACACTGACCTGCCGGAGCCTTCATACCGCTTTAGTGTTACTGCGGAGGTGACTGAAAGGAACTATTATCCGGTCAGACTGACAGATATCACCCTTGAGCAGGATACTGTCATCGATTTTATACTTACACCCCGTAACATTATGCCCTTCAAGGTCGCAGGTGATCATATCGCGAGGTATGTTGACGGTGATTACAGGCCTGTGGTGCTCAAAGGAATAAATCTCGGCTCGTCTCCTCCCGGCTACTTCCCGGGTGAGATAGCCTATGCCATCACTGCGGGTATGTACGAAAGGTGGATAAAACGTATTGCAGAGGCCGGGTTTAACTCGGTCAGGGTCTATACGCTCCATCCTCCTGTTTTTTATGAGAAGCTGGCCGAATATAACCAGCGCCATCCTGACAGGCCGTTGCTTCTCTTCCAGGGTGTCTGGCTCGAAGAGGTGGAAGACGCCTCAGACCCTTACTGTTATGATCTGATCAACAGGAGAAGCAGTTTCAGTGCAGAGATAGCCGAAGTTATAGACTGCATAAACGGCAACGGTGACATAGGATTCAGATACGGGAAAGCATATGGGGTATACCGCACTGACATCTCACGGTGGACTGCCGGGTATATCATCGGCAGGGAGGTGGCTCCCCAGGAGATTGACACCACCAATAAATACCATACCGGTATCTCGACATACACAGGTACCAATTTCAGCATCAGTGGCGGTTCAGCCTCCGAGTCATTCATCACTGAGATGCTCGACAAAGTGGTGGTATTTGAGAAGGAAGAGTACTCCGTCACCAGGCCTGTCAGCTTCTCAAGCTGGCCTACCCTTGACCCGCTGGAACACCCCACCGAGATTTACACCGATGAGGATGTAGCCTCCTTTGATATCACAAAGATAGCCGTCAACAGCGGCCCCGGGTTGTTCGCCAGTTATCATGCCTATCCGTACTACCCCAATTTCATCAGCCAGGATCCCTCCTACCGCACCTACAGCGACAGTGAAGGACCCAACAGCTACCTCGGTTATCTCACTGCGATGAAAAACCATTACAGCGGCATGCCACTTGTGATCGCAGAGTTCGGGGTGCCCTCAAGCTGGGGCAGCGCACACCAGTCTTACAGCGGGATGCATCACGGAGGCTATTCTGAGATACAGCAGGGAGAAAAAAACATGCGGATGCTGAATAATATGCTCGATGCAGGCTGCGCGGGCGGATTTATGTTCGCGTGGATGGACGAGTGGTTCAAGCGTACATGGATTGTACTCTACCAGGAGGCTTATGGTATCCCCGCAGGATCGGAGACTATCCCGACGCGCCAGCTATGGCACAATGAGACCTCCCCGGAGCAGTGCTTCGGACTCCTTGCCTTTGAACAGAAGGATGTCCCTGGGTTTGCTGCGTATGATACAGATGCACCATCCGGACCTATAAGCTCAATAAAGGCAACCCATGATGAGGGGTTCTTTTACCTTGAGATTACCAGTGCCACCGATCTTAATGCCACTGATGAGTTCATGGTGGCTTTTGACACCTATCTCGGCAACAGGGGTGAATCAACGTTCCCGGGCGGGGCCACGGCAGCCAACAGGGCTGAGTTTCTGCTTACCTTCACCCTCGGTGATGACACTGCACTCCATCATGTAACACAGGCATATGACTTGAACGGCCTGACCGTCAGGTTTAACCTCACCGACCCGGCCGTACAGAAATACATGAGCACAACCACTGACGGTGCCCCGTGGGATGTCATGCGATGGACAAACGATGGGTTTGAGCTTACATACCAGGATATTGGTAAGGTACCGCTGGAACACTCTGCCTCATTCACCGACGGTCACAGGGCCGCCGTGGCATGGAACGGCAGGAAGATAACCATCAGGCTGCCATGGACCATGCTCCATTTCTATGATCCTACCCATATGATGGTCAATGACGGTGCTGTCTCCTACGACGGTGGTTATAACTTCGATATCCTGACCACTGTGTCCGACGGGATAGCGGTGTCGGTATATGACAACGGCACGGTAACAAACAGTACCAACAGGTACAGCTGGAATGACTGGCTTATCGTTCCTCCGACAGTGGAAAGGGAGAAGGGATCGCTGAACATCATCGAGCAGGGCCTGGGAAGTATCCCTGACTATTTTTAGTGAATCAGGTCCTGGAGCGCCTTTTACTGCTTTTCCCTTTTTTGGCTTCGAAGCCGCTTCTCTCTGCTTTGCCCCATCCTTTCTTACCCCGCATTGCCTCAAGGTTACCCCTGACGGCGAAATAGGTATGGACAGGATAGAAGAACGGTTCGAGCATAGCTGTCCCGATGAGCCTCAGGACATCTCTTTTCCTCCGGTACTTATGGAAGGTTATCTCTTCAAAAAGCACCGCCCAGGTGGTGAGGCTGACGGCAAAGCTGTAGACAAAAAGAAACAGAAGCAGGAAGAAAGGCAGGTTCAGCGCTCCGGAGATAGCCAGGTAGACCGTATATATTATTCCGAGGAAAGCTATTAGCGGAGCTGCCCATTCAAACAGGAGCCAGTATGGATAACCCAGCATACCAAGACGGCCGTAGTGCCTGTTGAGCATCATCTTCCTGTGTGTCCATAACGACTCTATCAGGCCCCTGGTCCACCTGGTCCTCTGCTTACGCATCGACCTGATATCCGACGGCACCTCAGTCCAGCACAGCGGGTCCGGGATATAGGTGACTTCATAGTCCTCATCATGTTCGGACATATAACGCCGCATCCTGAGTACCAGCTCCATATCCTCACCCACTGTCTTAACGTTATACCCTCCGGCCCTGATAACAGTCTCACGGTCAAACATACCCATGGCCCCCGAGATAAGCATCAGCCCGTCGAGATGGCTCCATGCCATCCTGCCAAGAAGGAAAGCCCTTGTATAATCAAGTACCTGTAACCGCGGCAGGAATTTCTCAGGGAGGTTGATCTGGCGTATGTGACCACGCTCAATGTCACATGAGTTGACTATGCGAATGACACCCCCGGTGCCGATAACTTTCTTTTCCTTCTCCTCAAGGAATGGTTTGACAAGCTTGAGTATCGAGTCCGGTTCGATGATCGAGTCTGCGTCAATCGTAACAATAAGGTTGCTGCGGCTTATATTGATGCCAGCATTGAGCGAGTCAGCCTTGCCTCCATTGTTTTTATCAATGACCGTCAAACGGTTATAAGCCGGATCCTTGGATCTGTATACCCCTCTTATCCTTTCGCAGGGTATGCGATAGTCAAAGTAATAGTTGACCCTCACCAGCTCATAGGCCTGCCTTATCTTCTCAAAGGTGTCATCCGTCGAACCGTCGTTGACAATTATCACCTCAAAGTTATTGTAGTAGAGTGATAACAGTGTCCGTACATTGTCTATTATGGTCTTGCCTTCATTGAATGCGGGTGCAATTATGGTTATCCGCGGACTGAAAGGTGACAGAACGAGCGAGTTATAGTTGACATAACTGTTCTTGCGCAGATATTTCCTCAGGGCAAGCGCAGAGTGAATGCCAAGCAGCAGGTATGACCCGAAGAGAAAGAGGGTCAGGTAGAAGATCAGATGTGCAAAGACAAATCCCATGGCAATCAGTATATCCTGCGGTCAAGCACGTGCCTGACAATTATATTGTAGTTTTTATATTCCGACTTCATAACCTTGACCAGGGCCTGAACCCCAACCTCACCCATGTTCTCAATAGCCTTGACAGCTTCAATCTGGAGCTGTACATCATCCTCCTTGTCAAGTACCAGTTTCAGAAAGCCCAGCATCGACAGCTCCGGCATCTTACCCATGGATCTTACTATCTCCAGGCAATTATTGTATTCCTGGAATTTATACATACGCTTCATGGTGTCGAGGGTAGTCTTCATCCCGAGATCACCTGCCACCTCCACAGCAAGCTTGCTCACACGCGGATCACGGTGAAGAAGCGATTTCCTGAGTTCCGGCTCAGCATCCATCTGTTTGAATTCCCTGATCATACGGAGAGAAAACATTACCACGGTAGGGTTAGTCGAACTCAGCCATCTCTGGAACTCAGGAACAGGTATCTCATGTTGAATAATAAGATCATGAAGCGTTATCTGTTCCCAGAGAGAGAAGGGTCTTTTCATCTGTGACAGGAATTCAAAATGATCCTTGTCACTAAGTCTCACCAGTGCAATCTGGGCCTCCATCCTGAGAATCTCATTCCTGGAGTTAAGCGACTTTAACATCTCGTCATTACCCTCCCTGATGCCCATGAATGCCAGTTCCCTGAAGCCTTTGATCCTCTTGTGCCATCGCCTGCTGCGTGCCCGTGCAACCGAGTCCCTGTCAAGTTCTAGCTCGTTATAGAGTTTCATCAGCTTCTCTTCCGAGCTGCCTTTCAGGTTGACACTGACGTCTATCATCTGATCTATCAGGACCTGCCTGCGGTAATCGTCAGAGGCTATCTTCCTGAACTCCTCCGTGCCTGCGTTTCCAAACAGATAATCGATGATGAGCGACTGGTAACTTTCAAGAAGGTATTGCCTCAGTTTTGCCTCCTTCTCCATCCTGTTCCTGTTAAGCAGGATGATAACAAGGAGGATCAGCATTGTCGCAAAAGAAAATATTATTGTAAATATCAGGGCGTTAACCAGCGCAACAGATTTGCCGAAATAGTTGTATCGTGTCAGCCATGGGCTGTCTCCTTTAAGGAAAAACAGGTTTTTAATGTTTCGCACCGTCAGCTCTGCCGGGGCCTGTTCGTCAATTGTGTCCTCCGTTACGGCCGGTACTGTATCTGCAAGGACTGCCGCCGGTTCCTCTTTTTTGCCCGGGGTATCACTCACTGCAGCTGATGGTTTTACTGCCTGCCGCTTTTCAATGCTTCCACTGGCTCTGCGTGAGGCCACAGCCCCTCCTGCTGCTTCAGGGAAAGATACCGGTATATAGAGGCACGGAGCCGTACCTTCCAGTGCACTGTTTATCAGTACCCTGAACATACTGCCATCCTCCTTCACATCAATATCAACATCCACCCCTAGCATCTTCTCGAGCCTGTTCCTGAATGATTCCGCATAGGCGCGGTGCCTGAAGGCTCCCATCTGTATCACGAAGTTACCTCTTGAGAGTGATGTCAGCCCATCGACAGTAAGCTCCGAAGGGAATGAGGAGAGTGCCGTTATTGTGGTAACCGCCTCCGACATGGCAACGGTCTCCGGGTTGTTTATCTCCGGATGTGTTATCCCATACAGGGGTGAACAGGTCAGTGCGACAGCAATTGATATGGCCTGGAGCAGTCTCATATCACCTTGCCGATCCCTCTTATGATACCTATGCTGCCCTCAAACCTGTGACGATAGTCCGAAGCATTGTATTTCTCATATGAATAGCCTGTCCCGATCCTTACCGACCAGTACGGACCGAGCTGGTTGAACCAGGTAAGCCTTATGCTCGTTGCTTTCTGGCGTTCGAGGTCCGTAATTATGTCATAAGGTTCATCGGGGGCTGTGCCCGTTCCAAGGGTTAGCTGCAGGAAGTCGGTC
>QKGI01000056.1 GCA_003250475.1 Bacteroidota bacterium
TATTGACACTCACTGTTATGCCATCGTCACCAGCAGAGATCCGGATCATGGCGCCCAGAAGGTCTATCTCCTCTTCCAGCTCCTCCGGGGTCTTGTCCATTGTTCCCTCATTGAGCATCATCGCCAGCATATTGGCAACACCGGGAGCGTCAATGTCATCCAGCATATGACCACCTCCGATAACCATATTATACTGAACAAGGGGTACCTCCGAATGCTGGATGCCGTAAAGCTTCATACCGTTAGCCAGGGATGCTTTCCATACCGGCGGTACTTTTACCGGGACATCCGGTCCGAGGGGCGGTTGAACTGACCTGTCGAATGATGTGGGAGTCTTCACTATCTCTCCTGTGTCACCGGCCTCAATCTTAACCTCGGTAGCCGCCAGGATATTCTCCTCAACAATACCTGCGTCGACAGAGCCGGCTGCTGCCAGGTCAACTTTCCCTTTCGGGACGAAGCTGGTAGCGACATAGTTTTTACCCTTGATATATTCTTCGTAAACGCGTCTTACATCGTCAGCACTAACAGCCATCATGTTTGCCATGTCCTGCTTGTAGTAACCCGGGTCACCGGCAAAAATGTCATACTCGGCAAGCCTGAACGCCTTACCCTGCACACCGCTTATCATATTGTAAAAACCTGTCTCCTGCCCTGCCTTGACCCTTTCAAGATCTTTCCCGGTGAAGCCGTCTTTTTCAAAACGTGCGAAGGCTTCGAAGATCGCATCCTCGACTTCGGCAAGAGATACACCCGGATTGGCAGTGACCGAGATACGGAAAGTACCGGCAAGTTCCTGTGCCATGTTCATTGCCATAACATTGGATGTCAGCTTTTTCTCTTTTACAAGCACGTTATACATAGGCGACTTCTTTCCTCCTGCAAGAATTTCCGAGAGAGCAGAAAGTGCATATGAGTCCTTTGAATACCTCTCAGGTGTCGGAAATGCCATGGTATACTGTGCTGCATTGGCAAAGTTATCTTCATGGTACAGTTTCTTTGTCTCCGGAAGCGTTACCGGCATCGGTTTTGGTGTCTCCACATCAGGCCCTTGGGGAATTTCTCCGAAGTATTTCTGAACAAGCTCCTTGACCTCAACAGGGTCGAAATCACCGGAGATTGCGAGAGTCGCATTATTGGGTACGTAAAAACGACTGTGAAACTCCTTTACATCTTCAACGGTGGCATTGAACAGATCCTTCATCTCTCCGATGGTCGTCCAGCTATAGGGGTGACCTTCGGGGAACATAGCCTTTGCCATTACTGTTGAGGAATGACCATAGGGTCTGTTGTCATAGTTCTGGCGCTTCTCATTCTGAACCACGTTCTGCTGTATGGCAAATGCCTGTTGGGTGATCGTGTTTGTAAGGTATCCCATACGGTCAGATTCCATCCATAGTACCATCTCAAGAGCATTCCCGGGTACTGTCTCATAGTAATTGGTGCGATCCTGGTTGGTTGATCCGTTGAGTGTCCCTCCGGCACTCTGGATAAGCCTGAAAAACTGGTCCTCAGGCACATTCTCGCTCTGCTGGAACATCATATGCTCAAACAGGTGTGCAAAACCGGTACGTCCCGGTACCTCGCGGTTTGAACCGACATGATAATAGATGGCCACCGACACAATAGGGTCAGATTTGTCCTCGTGAAGTATGACATCCAGTCCGTTGTCAAGCTTATACTTTTCGAACGGCAGTGATAGCTCGTCTCCTGCTTTCTTCTGGCAGGAAGTTGCAGCCATAAGTGCAATAATCAGCAAAACTTTTGATAAGTTCTTCATGGTTTATGGGATTGGGTTTGTTGATGCATTAACAAGGCTAAAATAAATTAAAATATACTTCACGCAGACACCTGTTAACATTTCTTCACATTAAGTAACCTGTACAGGTTCAGGGTGAACAATTTCAGGATTGGTTTGTATTTCATTGCAGAAACGTTAAACAAAACTAAATATGTTCGACCAGTTTGATCCTGCAGAAGATAAAATGCTGCAGGTGATTGATAACAACGGAAAGGTCATCAGCAAGGAGCTGATGCCTCACCTCTCTGACGATGAGATGGTAAAACTATATAAGGATATGCTCTTTGTGAGAACGCTTGATGCCATGATCGTCTCTTACCAGAGGCAGGGCCGGGTATTCACCTATCCTCCCAACTACGGCCAGGAGGCAATAGGCGTTGCTGCCGGTGCTACTCTCCGGCATGAAGACTGGCTGGTCCCGGCCTTCCGTGAGCTGGGAGCCTGGCTTGCCAAGGGCGTCTCGGTCAGGGAGGTATTCCTCTACGCCATGGGGCATGAGGATGGGTTTAAATTTGAGGACGCAAACCACGTGCTTCCCTTCTCTGTACCTATCGCCTCCCAGTTGCTGCATGCATCAGGGATAGGTTATGCCATAAAGTACCAGAAAAAGGACGAGGTGGCCATGGCCTTTGTGGGCGACGGGGGAACCTCAGAGGGTGACTTTCACGAGGCCCTCAACTTTGCAGGAGTATGGAAGGTGCCAGTCATATTCGTTGTACAGAACAACCAGTACGCTATATCAGTACCTGTAAAGATGCAGACTGCCAGTATGAACATTGCTATTAAGTCGAAGGCATACGGTATTAAAGGACTCAAGGTCGACGGGAATGACATATTTGCCATGCTCGCCGCCTTCAGATATGCACATGACTATGCCCGTAAGGAGCAACAGGCAGTGCTCATCGAAGCTGTCACCTACCGTAAGGGAGCACACACCACCTCCGATGATCCATCGAAATACAGGACCACGGAAGAGGAGATGGAGTGGGACAAAAAAGACCCGCTGCGTCGCATGAAATTATTCCTTGAAAAGAAGAAACTGTGGTCTGACGCTGAGGAGGAGCGACTGACAGATGAGTATAAGAAGGAGATAGACCGTCAGTTTAACGAGACGGAGCAGTCAGTGCAGTATCCTCTCGAGGACGCCTTCAGGTTTACCTACGCTGAGATGCCGCAGGATCTTCGCGATCAGCAGATTGAACATGAAAAATTCTTACAATGGAAAAACGCACGCAAATGAAAGCAATGAATATAGTCAATGCCGTAAACGACGCCCTTGATATCAAGCTGGCAGAAGACCAGACTATAGTTGTTTACGGTGAGGATACCGGCTTTGAGGGAGGTGTCTTCAGGGTCACAGAGGGTCTGCAGAAGAAACACGGTGTGGAGAGGGTCTTCGACTCTCCCCTGGCAGAGTCAGGTATAGCCGGGACAGCAGTAGGAATGGCAGCAGCCGGCTTGCGCCCGGTAATTGAGATGCAGTTCTGCGGGTTCATCTATCCGGCCTTTAACCAGATCATCTCTCATATAACACGTATGCATAACCGCTCACGTGGTAAATACAAAATGCCTATCGTGATACGGCTGCCCTATGGTGGCGGCATCAATGCGCTTGAGCACCACTCGGAGAGCATGGAGGCAATGTTTGCACATATTCCGGGACTTAAGATAGTGGTCCCGTCAACACCCCACGATGCAAAGGGGCTTCTTATCTCCGCCATCGAAAGCGATGACCCGGTTCTCTTTCTTGAACCCAAACGTATCTACAGGGCAATAAAGCAGGAGGTTAGCGAGGAGAAATTCTCGGTGCCCATCGGCAAGGCAAAGGTGTTGTCCCAGGGAACCGATGTCACGGTTGTTGCATACGGGGCGATGATACGCGAAGTGCAGAAGGCCATGGTCATGGCAAAGGAGGCAGGTTACTCTGTGGAACTTATCGACCTGCGCACTATTTATCCTCTTGATAAGGAGACCATAGCCGGCTCGGTAAAGAAGACCGGAAGGATCATCTTCGTCGGTGAGGAACCCCGCAGCTTCGGCGTCGGGTCCGAGATAATGGCCCTCGCCAACGAGGAGGCGTTCCTCCATCTTGAGGCACCTCCCAGGAGGGTGGCAGCATTTGATGTCATTGTTCCTTATCCCCGTGGAGAACACCATTACATGATAACACCCGAAAAAATCTTTTACGAGATTGAGCGGACAATAAAATTCTGAAATAATGAGATATATTTTCAAATTCCCGGATATAGGAGAAGGACTAACCGAGGGTATCATCATAGAATGGTACGTTGATAAGGGTAACACCGTCAAGGTAGGACAGCCTCTCGTAAAGATGGAGACCGACAAGGTGGTGACCGACATACCTTCTCCGCGTGAAGGTGTTATAGCAGCGCGATACGGAAAGGTAGGAGAAACAATACATGTGGGAGAGACGCTCGTTGAACTGGAGATAGCCGGTGAGGCCGCTGCCGGTGCACCCGCACCATCAACAGAGGCAGTGGAGGAGAAAGGTGCAGGCGTTGTCGGCACCCTGGAGGTGGCATCGGATAACGCCTTTCTTCCTGCCAGTGAAGAAGGCACCGAGGCCGTACCCGCTGTAGCCGGGAAGGCCCATAAGGTGCTTGCTACCCCGGTGGCCAGGGCTATGGCCAGGGAACTGAATATTGACATCAACCAGGTGACAGGTACAGGTCCCGCAGGAAGGGTGATGAAAAGCGACGTGCAAAACTTCCACGCTCCGGCAGCAGCGTCATCTGCTGTCTCAACATCCTCTGCACCGGCAACACCGGAGTTTCTTGTTGAGGTCAGGCCAATGACACAGATAAGGAAGTCGATAGCTAAAAACATGTTGCGCTCAAAACAGAGCACAGCACATATGACCCTGTTCGAGGAACCGGAAGTGTCAGCACTGGTTGAAGCAAGATCAAGATACAGGGAAGAGTATAAAAAAGAGGATATCAGTCTCACCTATCTGCCTTTCATCATCAAAGCCGTGGTAGCAGCCCTGAAACGCCATCCCGAGCTGAACAGTGAGATGGACTTCGATAAGGGCAATATCATATATAAGCATTATTATAATATAGGGATAGCCGTAAGTACCGAAGATGGTCTTGTAGTTCCGGTAATACGTGATGCCGATAAACTGACAGTCAAAGAGCTAAGCAGGGCCGTTGCCGAACTCGCCGTCAAAGCCCGTGACAGGAAACTGACACTTGATGACATGAAAGACGGCACCTTTACAATTACCAACTATGGCGCACTGGGCGGATGGTTCGGCGTGCCCGTGATAAACTACCCGCAGGTGGGTATCCTGGGAATAGGCCGCATAAACCAGCAGCCTGTAGTTGCTGATGGTGAGATAAAGGTTGGAAACGTTATGCCGCTGTCACTCTCGGTTGACCACAGGATGGTTGACGGAGCCGAGGCAACGGAGTTCCTTAATGATGTTGCAGCAGGTGTTGCAGACCCGCTGTCGCTGATAATGAGACAATAAAACCAAACAGTATGGATTACGATCTGATAATCATCGGGGCCGGGCCGGCAGGGTATGTGGCAGCTATCAGGGCCGGGCAGGCCGGACTGAACATAGAGAAAAAGAATGTGGGAGGTATGTGTCTCAACTGGGGATGCATCCCGTCAAAGGCAATGCTCGAAAGTGCCAAATATTTTTCCAGGTTGCGCATGGCAGACGATTTTGGCGTTGAAGGACTTGATGCTGCGAAACTGAGCTTCAACTGGGAAAAGGGGGTGAAACGCTCCTCCCGGATAGTGAAACGGCTGACCAAAGGAGTGGAGTACCTGCTCAAAAAAAATAACGTTGAGACTATCAGCGGAACTGCATCTATTGAGGCAGCAGACACCGTGGTGGTTGACAACCGCATGCTGAAGGCAAAAAATATAATCATTGCAACAGGATCATATCCCAGGCCGCTGCCTTTCAAGGTCAACGAGAACAAAATACTCAATCTTGAGAGCTTCTTCTCTATGAACGAGATCCCGGGCAAACTGCTGGTGGCTGGTGAGGGACCGGTAGCAGCCGAGGTGTCTCAGATGCTGGCGCTCATAGGGAAGGATATTACGCTTCTTAAAACGGCCGAAAAGGTTTTCCCGGCCCTTGATGACTATCTTAATGCCTACATCACAAAAAGACTGGATTCACTGAAGATCAGGACCATTGAAGGCACGGCAGGCTACGATTCACTCGATCTTGATGAGTATGAGGGTATCGTCAACTGTATGCCGCGAAAGGGTATCAAGCCCACGGGTGCTCTCAAGCCAGAGGAGAAAGAGAGCTTTTATGTCACTGACGATCATTTTATGACGAGCGTCAGTGGTGTCTATGCTGTAGGCGATGTCAACGGCAGGAGCATCTATGCCCATGCCGCCTCGGCACAGGCGCTGGCAGCAGTGAATCATATCCTCGGCATTACGGAGACAATGGAGACTGAACGGGTGCCGCTGACCTTATATACCGACCCGGAGATTGCCCAGATAGGACGGACAGAACAACAGCTGGCAGAGGAAGGCGTCGAATACAAGGTAAACGAGTTCCCTCTCTCGGCAAACGGCAAGGCTCTCACCGAAGGCCAGCCCGAAGGCATACTGAGGATTATCTCCGAACCGAAATACGGAGAGGTGCTTGGAGTGCAGATCATATCGCACAACGCCACCGATCTTATAAGCGAAGCCTCGGCCTACATGGCGGTGGAGAGCACGGTATGGGACGTGGCTCACACCATGCATGCCCATCCCACGATCTCAGAGGTGTTTCTTGAAGCAGGATCCGACGCTGTCGGCACCCCCGTGCACAAGGTCTGAGAGTATGTTCTCATGGCTCTGGAGATAAGACCATATGACCTCCCCGATGCTGCCATCTTTGGCGGCAAAGGAGACAGCTTGCTTGTATGGCAACCGGCAGAAGCCGTCATAGTACTGGGGCAGAGTAATACTCCGGAGAGGTCACTGATAACTGAGCATGTTGAAGCCGACGGGATAACTGTCACGAAACGACCCACAGGCGGCGAAGCAGTGGTTCTCACCCCGGAGATGGCCGTCATAACCGTAGCCCGCGAGTTTACGGTAATGACAGGATCAAAGTATTTCTTCAGCGAGGTCAACGCGATGATCCTTAATGCACTGCATGATCTCGGTGTCAGGGACTACGGGACAAGGGGTATATCTGACATCACCATAGGCCGGCGTAAGATCCTCGGATCGTCAATGCATCGCACCGAGAGGAGGCTGGTATATCATGCCGTCCTTAATATCGCCGGAGACACTGACATCTTTGAGCGTTACCTCAGGCACCCGCTACGCGAACCTGATTACAGGCAGAAGCGAAGTCACAGTGAGTTTGTGACCTCCCTGCTGGATGAAGGATACAACATTACCTTTAATGATATCAGCACAATGATGAAATCATATGCCACAACGGCAGCAGTGATGTGACCGTATCAGATACAGGCCGGGTTGAATCTGGCAGATATTTATCAGGCAATTGCTCCCCTGAACGGCTAAATTTTAATAATTTCACAGAAAACCTCCAAATCACATCAGGTCATGGGAATGTCAGATTTTTATAAAATTACAGCCGCCGGCCAGCTTGAAAAACTCAATTCTCTTGCGGATGCCATCGGGGCATTGACCGGTGATGGTTTCTTGTGGTTCAACTACCGCAAGGCATCACGTGATGATCTTGAGGAACTTATCTCTCCACTGGGGCTACATCCTCTTTCCATTGAAGACTGTACGGATGAGAACCAGGTACCTAAAATGGAGGAGTTTCTTACCTATACTTTCTTTGTCTTTAATGCCCTGGGCTACGACACCCGGGAGCTGAAATCGGATGAGGTGGATTTCTTCCTGGGGAAAAATTTCCTGGTGACCGTCAGCGGATATTCGGAGACAACCGGCTTCCCTCTTGAAGGGATGGAGTCTGTTGTCGAAAGAAACCTCCCCGCAGCAAAACACGGTCCGGCGTGGCTTATGCACATCATCATGGACCATATAGTAGACCGTATGGCTGATGTCGTGGAGAAGGCAGAGGAGGAGATTGATATGGCAGAGGAGGAGATCCTCTCCTCTCCTTCCACCTTTGACCCTTCCATGCTTACGTACCAGCGCCGCAACCTCCTCACACTGCGCAAGGTGCTGTTCCACGAACGCGAGGTGCTTATCAAGGTCAGCAGGAACGACTGCGAATGGGTGCCTGCAAAGGCAACAGTACACTACCCGCTTTCGTCGGCCATCCGAAAGCGCAAGATTAGCTGTCGGGAAGTGATGGCCGCATATCTGTCGCGCATTGAAAAGATCAACCCGGCGT
>QKGI01000029.1 GCA_003250475.1 Bacteroidota bacterium
GGTAAACAAAAGGCATGTAATTATATGTACTGCCCACGGCGGCCACAGCACCGACAGCCAGTCCGGTTATCAATATCTCATCAAAACCGTTTAATACCTCAAACTTTCTGTTGCAGGCATTTAAGCAGAGCTGCATCTCTTTCAGGTTTGTATGGGTATATTTTACGCCGGCAAGACTGGGAATGCGCTTATCGGCCATCAGCAGAAACTGATCAACCGGCAGGTCGACGCCGGTCATGGAAGGCATGTTGTAATAATAAAAAGGCAGCCCGGGAGCAGATGCCGCTATGGGCTCCATAAAATCTGTCAATGCACTTACTGTTGCAGGCTTAAAGAAATAGGGAGCCATGGCTGCAATACAATCAGCCCCGATCTCCTGCGCATGGGAAGCAAGCTCGATACTTTGAGGCAGCGAGGTGCCACCAACATGAACAATTATTTTCAGCCTGCCACGCGCAGAGGATACCCACCGCTCAGCAACCGATTTTCGTTCCCCGGTTGTTAAAGAGGCTGATTCACCGGTCGTCCCGCAGATAAATGCACCGTTGACATTATTACTTATCAGGTGCTCAACATAATCACCTATAATGCCGGGATTAATATCCCCTTTTTCATCCATCGGAGTAAAAGGAGCAGCAATTAATCCGATCAGGTTTGGTTTCGCTTTTATCATTTTTTAAGTTTGATTATCAGCCTGACCCCCTGGGAACAGGCTTTAATGTTTTAACTTTTATACTATTTATTCTATTTGTAGGACTTATTAATGTACGAAGTTTTGCGGAGTTTCATTATGATGTTAAAAATTTGGATTAATCCAGGCTGTTATCTGACGAAAAGTCGTTCGGATGAAAGAACTTATCTTTCATCAATGCAGGTGATTTTAAAGAGAGGTATTGTTCGGTGCGAATACGTTTGGAAGTACCTCTTTTCTCGCGGATAAAGATTTTGTAAACAAGGAAATGATTTTCAAGTTTATTCTTGAACTCGGCCAGGTTTCTTTCCTTTATGCATTTCAGAATATCGGCATGTGTTACGATAAGGCCCTTGTTCTTTAATTCAAGGTTGATAGGTTCGAAATATGCCTTGAAATTATCCTTGATGTAGACCATTATAGGGCGAATCAGTTTCTGGAATTGTGCAATGGTTTGATTTCCCGTAATTTCATATAGCTTGGCATGAAAGTAATATTCACTTCCCAGGGCATATTCATTATTCTTCAGCATCACCCCGAAACGTACTATCTCTTCCAGTTCATTAATATCTTCCTCTGTCATGTTCTGAAAGATGTCATCAGAAATACCAAGTTCCAGTGACACACGGAAACCCAGCAGGTCAAGCAGACTATTCTCACCCAGGAAAATCGGGTCAAATCCATTTTTCAGGCTGTCAAATATTGAGAATTCTTTCAGGATCATTCCCCGCCGGGTCCTTGACTCAATTAAACCGATCATTTTCAAACGGCTTAATGCTTCCCTGACAACGTTACGGCTGGTACCGAGCATCTCTGCAAACTGGACTTCGTTCGGCAATGAATTACCCGGTACAAGTTTGTTTTCCTTGATGTAATCCATAATCTGTTCATGAACCTGATCCACCAGAGTTGTTGTCAGTAGCTGTTTCCTCATTTCTAATTATAGTATCATCCCATTTATCCTACAAATTAAATTATAGTTTTTTTAACAACCAAACTTTTTTGAAATTTTTTTTTAATCTACTGAAGGTTCTCAGAACGGGTACCCGATACCGATCACCATGGTGACATCCTCCTTTCGGCTGAAAGGCCTGTATGCAGGGATCCATTTTGACCCGTCCCTCTGCTGGGGGTCACGCAGCTTCAGCCCGAAGTCAACCCGCAACAGAACGAACTTAATATCGAATCGCAGCCCCAAACCGGTGCCGACTGCAATATCATCAATAAAAGTGCCCGGCTTGAACTGGCTCCCGGGTCTGTCAACATCCTCCCTGACTGTCCATATGTTACCGGCATCCAGGAAGGTGGCCCCTTCAAGTATCCAGAACAGTTTGAACCTGTACTCGATGTTGGCCTCCAGCTTCATGTCAGCTGTCTGGTTAATAAAGGAGCTTTCCGGAAGCACATGGGATCCCGGGCCCAGGGTCCTCACCATCCAGGCTCTTATATCATTTGAACCACCGCCAAAATACTGCTCTTCAAATGGCATAACCAGCGAATTGCCGTAGGCCCACCCCACTCCGGCAAAGAACCTGTACACAATGCTGCTTACATCGTTGAACCTGTAATTGTATGCGGCGTCAATCTCCCCTTTTATGAACTGGGCAAAAGGGTGCCCGAAAAGCTGGTAATTGCCGTCGTCAGCCTTTGCTGCCTTTGCTGCCTTATAGGCGACATCGAGTAAATTCCCTGCCATATCAACCCCAACCCTGATGTTCCAGAAGTCCTTCGATTTCTGTATCATCTGGTTGTTGAAGACAAAATCGTACCTTCCGCCTACGATTCTTACATCACGCAATGAATAGGCCAGGTATGACATGGTGTCAATCTGTTCCTGGAAATCCGGATTGATATAGTGGAGCTTGATAAGGTTTGAGGATAGTGGTGTGACATTATACCTTGTATACTTATCCCCTGTCCATGAGTAGCCGAGTGATATGTTTGCCACCGAACGTGTATATACCGGTAGCTTCTGATAGTTATATCCTGCCTGCAGTACGGTCCGAGGATCATGGTTGCGGATGAAATTTTCCCTGGCAGGAAATGGCATCATAAATTTTGGCAGCCTGAGGTTTGCCTCAATCCCGAACTGCTGGGAATTCTTATATCCTGTCACAGCTTCGGTAAGGGTTTCATAGGCTCCCTTGAACTTAAGGCTGAAGACCTCGGCTCCCCTCAGCAGGCTCTTATTCTGGTAGATCAGGTTCAGTGCCCCTCCGAGGTTACCGCCGGTATTTATCCCCTCGAGCTCCACGGTGAACGACTGTCTCTGCATTGGCGTAAGCTGGATCACGCAGTCAAGCATACCTTCATCCCTCCTTGCCCCTGTCAGGCTTTCAACATCTACAAATGAGACATTCACCAGCCTGTGATTCTTGAGATCGGCCAGGTGCGACTCTGTCCGTTCTGCATTCGTTACGCTGAACAGCGAGCCGGGAGATACATACAGAGCCTGCATGAGCACCTCGGGCTTGACCATACTCCTGCCTGGCGGAGCCACGAAATAGATGCCCTTATAAAATGATGTATCAAATATATTTTTATAAGCCTCCCCTTCTGTCAGTGACAACCTGGGGTCAAAGTCAGGCAAGACATAAACATCCCTTATACGGTACATCTGGTGGTTTTCGTAAACCTGCCTGCCGAGCCTGTCTGTTGTTGCCCTCTTTGATACCACGTAGTAGACAATAACCTGGTGGGTCATGAGCGCACTGTCGATGCGGAAGTAGATATCCTCGGTGGAAAAGGCATAAAACCCGACGTCCCTGATGAAGCGTTCCAGCCTCTGCCGTTCGCTTTGCAGGAGGTCAACGTCGTAGATCATTCCCCTCTCGATAGTGCAGTTCACCGTGTCAATCATGACGAGACTGCGAAGGACCGTATCCTGTATGTCATATCGTATGTCAGCAATGGTATATGGTCTTCCGGGATCTATATCGTACACTACGCTTGCCTCCTCCCGTGCCGTGGTGATGGTATCGGAGACCCTGGCGTTGAAAAAGCCCTTGGAGGAGAGGTAACTCTGTATCTGGGTTGCTGACCTGTCGGCAGCCACCGGGTCGAAAATGACCGGCTCCTCGCCTATCCTTCTCAGCCAGCTATGAGGCCATTTCTCCTTTTCGATATTTGACAGGTTGTATAGCCCGAGATAAAATCTTGCTCCGAAAATTTTCTTGTTGGGCTGTTGCCTGACATAAGGCTTGATGGCACTCCTGCTCACTGTCTGAGGAAGCGGCTCCCCGTCAGACTGGACCACCAGCTCATTGCTGTTAAGGAGCATCTCGCCCGAAGGAACATATTTTGTGGGATTGCAGGAGGCTGCTGTAAAAATTATAGCCACAAGCAGAAACAGTTTGGGACCGGTAATTTTTATATTTGCTCTCTGGCAGATCACTTTTCCGGAAAGAATAGTGCTAGCAAATATACCATTATTAACTCTATTTTCAATTACATAATGATGCAGAAGACGATCACCCGGAACCATGTAAAAATGATACTCTCCCTACAGAAAAGAAAGGTCAGGGAAGAGAATTCCCTATTCGTCATCGAGGGTGACAAGCTTGTCCGGGAATATATCCTCGCCGGCAACAGGGTGATGCTCCTCGCCGGCAAGCCCGAATGGATCGACGGCGAACCGGAGGAGGTCATCAGTGGTGCAGACGAGATAGTGACCGTCAGCTACGACGACCTGAGACGCATAAGCTCGCTTCGTACCCCGCATAATGTCCTTGCAGTGGCTGCGATGGAGAAGAGGCATTTCACTGACACTATTCTTGAAGAAGGACTCACACCGGTGCTGGAGTATGTCCAGGACCCGGGTAACCTGGGCACTATCATACGCATAGCCGCGTGGTTCGGCCTGAAAAATATTGTCTGCTCACCCGACTGTGTGGATTTTTATAACCCGAAGGTGATCCAGGCCACAATGGGTGCATTCATGCATGTCAGGGTATGGTACACCCCCCTCGGGGAGATGCTGGGGAAAGCTGCCGCCGGTGGCCTTGAGATATATGGCACAACCACCGGGGGGAGGTCTGTTTATGAGAGCGAACTCGGAAACCGGGGAATCATTCTTTTTGGCAACGAATCAAGAGGTATCTCCGAAGGACTCCTGCGCCATGTGACACAGCGCATCACCATCCCCGGACCTGACAGGCCGCTGGCAGGGATTGAGTCGCTGAATGTAAGCATGGCAGCCGCCATCGTCTGTTCGGAGTTTGCAAGGAGAAGGGGGGATAAGGTCTGAAGGTCTGAAGGTCTGAGGTCTGAAGGTCTGGGGGTACATTTGTCTACCCTGCAACCTGGCCCCTTCGCTAAAATGATCCACCGGATCATTTCTTAACGCTCGGTCCGGTCTGAGGTCTGAAGGTCATGCAGTCATGCGGTCATGCAGTCGTGCGGTCGTGCAGTCGTGCGGTCTTGTCGGAGCGTAGCGGAGATCCTCGACCGTAAGGTCGGGACGGTCTTCTCATACATATTTCTCTGCCAGTCTTGTGGCCACAAGCATACCGTCGACAGCCGACGAGACAATGCCCCCGGCATACCCTGAGCCTTCACCTGCAGGGTATACTCCTTCCGTCATCACCGCATTCAGCCTCTCAGTGTCACGTGTTATCCTTACCGGTGACGAGGTACGCGACTCAACAGCAGCAACCAGTGCCTGGTCGGTGACAAAACCCT
>QKGI01000024.1 GCA_003250475.1 Bacteroidota bacterium
GACCGTAAGGTCGGGACAGTCATGCAGTCGTGCAGTCGTGCAGTCGTGCAGTCATGCAGTCATGCAGTCGTGCAGTCGTGCAGTCGTGTCGGAGCGAAGCGGAGATCCTCGACCGTAAGGTCGGGACAGTCGTGCAGTCTTGCAGTCGTGCGGCACATTTACAGGCCCTGCAATCTGGCTCCTTCTCCGCCAGCCGGCGGACCGGTCCGGTCGGAGGTCGGAAGGTCGGGAGACAGGACGGGGGTGTGGAGACGGGGAAGCCGGAGGTTATCGGCTATCACCCGGAGATTTTCTGATATATGCTATTTATTATTCTTCATCAATATTTCATCTTCTATTTGTTACTTTGCAATAAATATTGAAAATGCCCCAGATGCGTCTCCAGATATCCGGATTGATATTATTGTTGCTGCCGCTGAATTTATTTCCTCAGGCAGACAGCACATCCTCCGGGAGCAGCGACCGTCATGCACTCTACACAGGGGTTGGTTACGGTAACAATATGGTTTACCTGGGTTCAACCATATCTGGTAATCAGCCCTATGCTTACGGTTCGCTATCTTATGTCCTCGGCGGGAAACTGATGCTGACCGGTTCTTCATTTTATCTGCCGGCCCTGGAACCTTCCGCCCCGGCATTTAACAGCATATCAGTCTCATTTAATCACGAATTCACCAAATGGCTTGATATATCAGCAGGAGCATACCGTTATATTGTCAAACCGACACTGACAGACACCCTCTTCAACAACTTTAATTATGCCGATATGACCCTGGGGATCGACTGGAAGATATTATATACCCAGGTATCGTACGGTGGATTCCTGATGAAGGATTCTCCCACCTATCTTCAGGTAAATAATTCACGCTATTTTGAAACCCCCTCATTCTTCAGAGGCAAGGCGAATATTTCATTCTATCCATATGTAAATATACTTTTCGGAGGACTGGTCAGCGAGGAGATTATTGAAGGAACGGAGACCATAACCACAACCAGGACCGTCATCACTCCTATCAGCTCATCGGGCACGGGGTCACCGGCAGGCACAGGCCAGGGAGCAGGAAGTGGCCAGGGATCAGGAGGCAGCACAGGAGGCAGCTCAACGACAACTACCACAGAAACAACGACAACAACAGTCCCGGTAACAAATACAGTCTATTCCGAAAAATTCGGAATGATAGAACTGGAGGTAGGCCTGCCTGTAGCACTCAACCTCGGTTCCATGTCGTTTGAGGCTGACATAAGCTATCTTCTCCCCGCATACTCCGATGTTTACTATCCGGGCCCCAGGGGATTTGTTTTATCGTTCTCGGCATTTTTTAAGATCTTCTAGGTCCTTTTTCCCCTGTTACAACTCGGCAAGCGAAGCAACTGAAGCGGCTCTTTCAGTATATTCAACTGTATATCTGCATCATACGGATGCCGCGTGATTTTTGGCATAACTTTTGAATTTCACATTACCGAAGAGACAGTTCTTCTAAAAAGTAAAGAGATGAAAAAGTTAATTTGCACTTCGATCCTCGCAATCCTGGTAGCCTCAGTGACGACAGTCAGGGCACAGGACTATCCCGAGGAGTACCTGGGTCTGCCAGGTGACAATCTGAACCTCTACGCAGTCATGAAACTATTCCAGGAGTCAGAGACCCTCGAAGCTTTCGAGAGAAGTCTGAACGACGAGAACTCCCGGATCAACAACCTCGATCTTAACGGTGATAACATGGTAGACTATCTCACTGTGGCCGATTATGTAGACGGTAACGTACACACCATAGTATTACGTTCAGTGCTCGACAGGAACGAGTACCAGGATGTTGCTGTTTTCACGGTGGAGAAGTTCCGCGACGGATCAGTGCAGATACAGCTCATAGGTGACGAAGACCTGTACGGAAGGAATTATATAGTGGAACCTATATATGCCGAGACACCCAATCCCGGTTACAGAGGCAGGCAGGTCAGCAGGAGCAATGTGGCAGTGGTCACCACCACCTATTATGAAGTAGCATCATGGCCGATGATAATGTTCATCTACAGTCCCCGTTACGTAGTGTGGCGTTCATCATGGTACTGGGGTTACTACCCTGTCTACTGGAGACCATGGAGGCCCTTCTACTGGCACTATTACTACGGTTATCACTCACACTGGTACCCGGTCTACTACTCGCACTACCGTCACTGGGATCGTCCGAGGTACCACCGCTACAACTCCTTCTATTACGGAAGTGTCAGGGCCCACTCGGTCAAGGTTGAACGCAGGATATCAGAAGGTAACTACAGGCAGACATATTCCCGCCCTGATACAAGGAAAGACGGTGAGGCACTCTATGTAAGCACTCACGGCACCCGCAGCAGCAATGATCGCTCGACGGCTGTATCGGGTAGTAACAGGAGAGATGCCGCACCTACCGGTAGCAGGAGCAGCAGCCAGTATTCAGGACAGGGCAGTGATGTTCGCAGGTCAGGCTCAAGCAGCCAGGGCAGAAGCGAGGCCAGGCCGGCAGGTACAGTTAACAGCAGGACGTCAACGGGTCAGTCGGGTGACATAACCCGCAGATCGACATCCACAACGACGAAAAGCACCCCGGCTGCAAGCAGCAGGACCAATGTATCAACCTCTTCTTCGAGAGAGGTAACCACGAAGAGAACCCAGCCCGCAGCCCAGCGCTCACAGAGTTCAGCACAGAGGTCGCAGACTACTGCCACCAGAACACAGTCAACTGTCCAGAGATCGCAATCCTCAACCGGCAGGTCACAATCAACTGTCCAGAGATCACAATCCTCAACCGGCAGGTCACAGTCAACTGTCCAGAGGACACAATCCTCCGCTAACAGGTCACAGTCGACTGCAGGCAGGTCACAATCCACGGTACAGAAGTCGTCTCCTGCCTCCTCCAGACAGTCTGCCCCGGCTGCCAGGACGCAAAGCCGCAGCAGTGTTAAAAGCAGCACTGCCGCCCCCTCAAGGAGCAGCAGCAAGAGCAGCGGAAGCAAAAGCAGTAACAGCAAGAGCAGCAGCAAGAGCTCTAAAAGCTCAGATAACGACTCCCGCTCATCACGGAGAAAATAAGGCAACCATGTAGCAGGATTAAGCAACAGAGTTCAGAACCCGGAGTTCCGGGTGCGAAGTTCAAACACAGACTATAATTCGGGAGGCGCAGGGCTAAAAACCCTGCGCCTCTCTTTTTATCCATTTTACTTAATAACCACTCATATAATTATGTTCCAGGCAAATAATCGAGCCGGTACTGTTACTGTACCTGCTTCCGGTTAAAATTAATTTGTATTTTTAAATAATAATATAATATTTTTGCAATATATAAGTTACTTAAATATATGAAAATGATTTCCACAGATCTGATCAAGGGTTCGCTGAAGACAATTGTTCTGAAGGTACTGAAAGAAAACGGCCGTATGTACGGTTATGAGATAACACGTAAAGTGGAGGAGCTGACACAGGGAAAGATAAGACTCACCTACGGCGCTCTTTATCCTGTATTGCATAAGCTTGAAAGCGAAGGAGTACTTGTCACCGAATCTGAAAATTTCAACAACCGTATCCGTATATACTACTCTCTCACGGAGAAAGGTCACTCGGTAGTGACAGAAAAGATCAGGGAGATGAAGGAATTCATCGATTCCCTTCAAAGCATAGTCAACCCACAGCCCGGATTAAGTCATGCCTGAGCTGACGCTGCAAAATATTGAAGAGATCAGTCGTGATGTCAGAAGACGAGAAATCACATTCTCGCATCTTGCTTCAGAGCTCACAGACCACATATGCTGTGATGTTGAGGATGAAATGCGCAAAGGAGTAGGGTTCCGGGAGGCATATGCCATCATCCGGAAGAGGCTTGGCGCACGAAGGCTGGAGGAGATACAGGAGGAGACACTTTATGCAGTTGACACCAAATACAGACAAATGAAAAACACAATGAAAATTTCAGGCATTGCCGGCACTGTTCTGCTGGGCTTTGCTGCCCTGTTCAAGGTTATGCACTGGCCCTGGGCGGGAATACTGATGATGATCGGCGCCCTGTTGCTTGCATTTATCTTTATGCCATCCGCGCTGACTGTCCTCTGGAAAGAGACACACAACGCAAAGAGACTCTTTTTGTATATCTCAGCCTTCGTGGCAGGGATGTCATTCACTATGGGTGTAGTGTTTAAAGTTCAACACTGGCCCGGGGCAGCCATAATACTTGGTCTGTCAGGAGTAGTAGCAATACTCGGCCTGATCCCTGCATTTCTTGTATTCAAAATGAGAGACCCTGAGAAGAAGAACAAGAGGAGTGTCTATCTTATCGGGGCGGCCGGACTTGCCTTCTACATTTCAGGCATCCTGTGCAAATTACAGCACTGGCCGGGAGGATCCGCACTTCTGACAGGAGGCATCATCGTGATTCTGCTGGTGGCCTTCCCGTGGTATACGTGGGTCACATGGAAGGAAGAAAGAAATGTCAGCGCCAGGTTTATCTTTATGGTCGTTGGCTCGCTCGCCATTGTTGTCCCTGGCGTGCTTTTAAATCTCAGTCTCCAGAGAAATTACGAAGAAGGATATTACAGGCAGGTTAACGAACAACAGGCAATGGTAGCCTACCTTACCGCGGAGAACAGGGACTTTGCTGCCGGATGTGCCGATACCACCGCTGCGAAGACTCTTGCCGGCATCAATCTGAAGACGGATGATCTTCTGAAGGTTATCAGCAAAATCGAAACCCAACTTGTGGCAATATCCGAAGGCAAGCCCGGAAGACCGGCCGTCATAACAGAAACGGACCCGGGATACACAAATGGCGGATGGATAGAGTATTCCCTGCTGAAACAGCCTTTTAGCAATGATCCTTTTAACGACTTTATGAATGACAGGGCAGGATTGCATACGACGCTGGACGAAGCCCTTGCAGAGTATGGCAGGTACCTGTCAGGACTGGTGCAGACTGACGATCTCGGCAAATACTTAAAACTGCTTGACCCTTCTGTTTACTATCCCGGGTGGGACCCGGCAGCCACGAGGGTCTCACTGCTGAGCGGGCTTCATATGCTGGAGCTGATGAAAACAGGTGTTCTCACAGTGGAATCGTATGCGCTCTCAGTTGTATATAAAAATAACAATCAGTAAACAGGAAGAAGATGAAGCAGAAGATATATATATCAGGACTGATAACCATAGCAATAATAATAACAGGATCGCTGTTCAAGGTAAATCATTTTCCGGGTGGAGCTCACCTTTTGATCCTTGGGATTGCAATGCTGGTGTTCTATTTTCTCCCGGCTGCACTCATT
>QKGI01000106.1 GCA_003250475.1 Bacteroidota bacterium
GACTTAAGCTGTTACGGAGCTACTGTTATAAACACACCCAATATTGACCTTCTGGCCCGGCAGGGATGTATGTATACTGACTTTCACGCAGCCTCGGCAGTAAGTACTCCCTCGAGATATGCCCTGCTTACCGGCTGCTACCCGGCAAGGATAGACCAGTATGCCCCGGTCTTTTTAAGGTCGCCGTTGATAATTGATACCGCACAACTGACTGTTGGCAAGGTAATGAAGGAGGCAGGCTATTCAACGGCAGTCATTGGCAAGTGGCACCTCGGCTTCGGCAACCAGGAGCCGGCAGACTGGAACAGGGAGCTGAAACCCGGACCACTGGAACTGGGCTTTGATTATTATTTCGGGATACCTGTTGTCAGCAGCGCTCCGCCATTTGTCTATGTGGAGAACCATAGTGTGGTGGGCTACGATCCCGGTGACCCGTTTGTCTATGGAGAGAGGGCAGTTACGGACTCCTTCCCTGAGAAGTCGGATTTAAGTGCCATAGGAGGGGCAAGGGCCGCCCATGATTTATACAAGGACAGGCTGGCAGGTACCACTATCAAGGATACAGCTGTCTCCTGGATCAGGAAGAACAAAGACCGGCCCTTCTTTCTCTACCTGGCAACAACCAACATTCACCATCCCTTTACACCTGCCCCCCAGTTCATAGGTAAAAGCAAGGCGGGCCGTTATGGAGATTTCATCCTCGAGCTCGACTGGATCGTGGGAGAGGTGATGAAGACCCTTGATGAGGAGGGTGTTACAGATAACACACTGGTGATATTCACCAGCGATAACGGAGGCATGCTGAACCAGGGAGGACAGGATGCATGGAGAGCAGGGCATCATATGAACGGCGATCTGCTGGGATTCAAATTTGATGCCTGGGAGGGAGGTAACCGCGTGCCGTTTATCGTCCGCTGGCCGGGGAAGGTAAAAGGCGGCTCCAGGTCGGACGAGTTGCTCAGCAATGTGGATATCCTCGCCACCCTCGCCTCACTGGTAGGTCGTGAACTGAAAGACGGGGAGGCACCTGACAGCTACAACGCCCTCCCTGCATTACTTGGCAAACAGGACAAACCGGTACGTGATTTCCTGGTAATCAGCCCCCGGCATAAGGAGAACCTGGCTATCAGAAAAGGTAAATGGGTATATATATCTGCACAGGAGGGCGGTGGCTTTGACGGTACCGCTATCGGTGACGGCCGCCTGGGAGGAGCCGCGGCGTTTCTTCTTACCGGACAGCAAAACAGCGACATAGAAAACGGAAAGGTAAAGCCCGGCGCGCCACCGGCACAGCTTTATGATCTTGAAAATGACCCATGGCAGTCAACTAACCTCTATTCCAAATACCCGGATGTGGTCAGCGAGCTGCAGGAGTTATTGTCAAAGGCAATTAAGACGGAGACAGCTACCAGGCCGGACTGATAATGCAGACCTCTTTCTTAACTGGTCCCGGTCTGACATACAGGAAACAGGGTTAGAGACCCTCATCCTGTGGATTATTTAATAGACAGCCTCAAATAATACCGGAAATGAACAGAAAAAAGTTTATCGGACTGACAGGAATGGCTGCCCTAGGTACGGCAGCCACGGGCAGTGTAATCTATGATCCGTTTATCAGGGAGTACCCGGAGGAAAACGTAAGTCTTACCGCCGCTGATATCCACAATTATCTCAGATCGTTATGCCATGTGGGGGAACCGTCAGTCGACAGGATAGTTATCGGAGACCCGGGCACTTTAGTAAACAAAATAGGTACCACCTGGATGGGTTACATGAGCGTATGCCAGAAGGCGGTAAATGACGGGGTTAATGTCCTGATTGTGCATGAGCCACCCTTCTACAACAAGGATCTGAGCTACTTCGAACAGGAGAATGAGCTTCCCGGGCAAACAAGGAAGGAGTACCTTGAGATGGTGAAGAAAAAAGCCCGGTGGATTGAGGAACATGAGCTGGTCATTATAAGATCGCATGATGTAATGGATGTTGTACCCGGCTTTGGTATGCCTTATGCTCTTGGCATGGCGCTTGGCTTTGCCGGAGATGACATCATCCGTCGCGCTCCCGGATACAATGTATACAGGACCGACCCGGCGCCTGCCATCGAGGTGGCACAACGTATTGCCGATGCGCTTAAGACGGCAGGTCAGCCCGGGGTGGGATTTTGCGGCGACGGTGATTATACAGTACGCTCAGTGGGTATAGGTGCGGGATGCAATTCCGATCCGCTCAGCCTGTCATGGCTTGAGCCGGATATGTACGTGGTGGTTGATGACAAGATCAGGAACTGGATACAGACACCTTATGCTGAAGATTCGGGCAGGCCCCTGGTCATGATCAACCATGGGACAAGTGAAGAGTATGGTATGAGGCTGTTGTGCCAGCACCTTGCAGGCAGGTATCCCTCATATGAAACCGTACACTACCGGACCGGATTTACATATGACTGGATAACTCCCCGTCAGTGAAACCATTGATATTATGACCTGGCAGGCCTGGCAATATACTCTGGCAGGCTGTGCTGATGACACGATGGAGCAGTTTACTTCACATCCTGCCTCCCCGCTTCCCTGACGGCTTTAAACTCGGACCCGGGTTTCCATTGCACCCACTTTTTTTCAGATGCAAGCCGGTTGCCGACCATGAACAGCGTTTTCAACTCTTCAACAGCCCCTTCCATGGTCCATGTCTCAGGATCATATTCATCCGAAGGGCGGTGGTAGTTTTTGTCACGGTATTCGTTCTGTACCCTGATTCCATATTCCCTTCCTTTCCCGATGACGTCAACACCGCTTACGGCGTACAGGGCCGGGACGCCTGCCTTTGCAAAGCTGAAATGATCCGACCTGAAAAAGTAGCCGGCTTCAGGATGTGTCTCATCACTGATATACCCGCCTGTTCTTCTGAGTTCTTCTTCAAGGTAATCATCCAGCTCCGACTGTCCTCTGCCGATTAATATCCGGTCTTTTGTGACTATATTCCTGCTCAGGCATTCCATATTGATGTTGGCGACCGTCTTCTCAACCGGATAGACCGGGTTCTGTGCATAGTATTCCGATCCGAGCAGGCCCTGTTCCTCAGCTGTTACTGATAGAAATACAACTGTCCGTTCAGGTTTCTTCCCCAGGCTGTTGAATGCCCGTGCCAGCTCGATCAGTCCGGCGGTAGCGGTAGCATTATCAAACGCCCCGTTATATATCGAATCGCCTTTCTCGTCGGGCTTGCCAATGCCAAGATGGTCCCAGTGAGCGGTATAGATAATAACCTCGTCAGGTCTTCTGGTCCCGGTTATCCTTCCAATGACATTATAGGATTTGTTGTAACTGCTCTGTACTGTCATCCCTGTTGTCAGCTTCAGGTTCAGCGGCATGCCCCTGAACCCGGGTTTACCTGCCTGTTCAAGGAGCAATGAATCATAACCTGCAGCTGTGAATAACCTGCAGGCAGTGCTCTCCGGCACCCAGCCTATGGCTTCACACACCTCCGGCTCGTTTTCGGAACGAACCAGCTGCAGCCTGGTGTTGTTGAATTTGTTCTGCTGTACGATGAAACCGTACCCGGCAGCTTTTTTATTATGAATGATAAGACATCCTTTTGCTCCCTGCCTGGCAGCCTCCTCGAACTTGTATGTCCAGCGCCCGTAATATGTCATGGTCTCTCCCTTGAAGAATGCCGGATCTCCCGAACGGAACCCCGGGTCGTTAATCATCACCATGACCACCTTGTCCCTGACATCCAGTCCTTCGTAATCATCCCAGTTATACTCGGGAGCAACAATGCCGTAACCGGCAAACACCAGTTCTGTTTTGTCAAGGCTGATGGATGCTACGGTCCTGTCTGTCCATAAAATATAATCATCATAGGCTCTCAGGGTAAATTCGCCGCCGGGGGCGGTAACCTGCATGGCAGGGTCAGCCGTGGCGAGTATGTTAACCATGGGCACCTCCTGCAGGTAGCTGTCGCCGTTTCCCGGTTCTAGTCCTGCTGCCGCGAACTGCTGCTTCAGGTATCTGATAGTCTTCCCCTCCCCTGCAGTAAATGGTTTACGTCCGAATAACGAATCGGCGGAGAGGACTGAGATATGCCTCCTCAGGCTGTCGGCGTTTATAGCCGCCAGGCCCTCTTCCGGAATGTTGCGCAGGCTCTCATTACGGCAACCCTGTGCCAGGGCAAGAGTGACTACCATAAATGATATCAGGTACCTGAACAAAGAATCGCGTTTCTGAATATTTGATGTCATGATATTGGCTTTTTAATGTTTAACATGTGAGGCATCTCTTTTCAAGTCATGCCTTCCCGGCAGTGTAAAAGGATAACATTATCTTGTTGCGTTCTCCAGCCTTTTCATTATGGAGAAGATGAACAGTGCTGACAGCAGGCAGCAGCCTATAAAGACAATCCACATCTGCCACAGGTCGACACTGTCCCACAGCCTGGTACCCACAAAAAGGAGTTTGTTTCCGGTAGCGGTTGCAAGGAGCCAGCCGGCTTGCATCATGCCCTGGAACCGTGACGGCGCTACCTTGGAAACGAAAGAGAGGCCCATCGGGCTGAGGAACAGCTCGGCCACGGTCAGTATAAGATAGCTGCTCATGAGCCAGTAGGGAGTGATCCTCATGGTATCGGGGAGGGGGCTTCCTGCCAGCGATGACGGGGAAGGGAGGCCCACGGAGGGTATAAGCACCACGGCAAAACCTATTGCGGTGATGATCATTCCCGCACCTATCTTGCGGGGGGTGGAAGGTTCTATTCCCTTTTTGTTCATCCATGCGAAGAGACCTATGACGGGGAAGGTCAGGGCAACGATAAACAGTGGGTTAAATGACTGGAACACCTCGGGTTCAATGGCATTCTGTGTACCGCTGTGAGCTATAAACAGCCAGGCTGCTGCCAGGGCAGCAACGAGAAGGAGAGCCCCTCCGGCTTTGACTGTCATGGTTGCTTTCTTCCGTACAAGGATTGCTGCTCCTGCCACCGCCCCAATAACGGCCAGCATGGACGGAAGGGTGAAGAACAGGTTGGTGAAAGGTCCTACATGCTTGGCAGTATAATCGCGGGCAAAGAGTGTCAGCACCAGTCCGTTCTGGTGCATGGCCATCCAGAAGAAGACGACAACGGAAAAAACAAGGATCAGTGAGACTATACGCGGCTTCTCGTCCTTACCTGAGAATGTAAGTATCCATGTAATGAAGCCGGCAAACAGGCCGAAGGCCAGTCCGTCGGCCAGTCCGACGATGAAACTTAATCCCGCAGCGTAAGCGGCATGAAGTTGAACCTGATACCGGACACAGCCGGGCCGGAGGCCTTGCCTGTCTTTTCCTTGTTTGGAAGAAGCCTGTTGAAGAAGATATATACGAGCATGGATATAACCATGGCGCCGGCGGCTATACCGAAGGCATAGTTATAACCCCTGGTGAACAGCTCCAGGTAGTTTCCGGCAAAGAGGGCCAGGTCATCCACCGGTCCTGCCAGTGAGACCTTATCGGCAAGTGTCTGAAGGGTGGACGTGTCTGTCATGGTACCATTGATAAGCTGGTGACAGAGGGAGGGAAGGCTTGCATCATGGGCGAAGCCGTTCGTCCTGAGCCACCAGTTCCTGATACCGTTGGCGGCATAAGGTGCAAAAAAGGCACCCACGTTTATTCCCATATAGAATATCATGTATGCCGTATCCCTGAGACCTGAATATTTAGGGTCATCATACATCTGGCCCACCACTGCCTGCAGGTTGCCCTTGAAGAGGCCGTTACCGAAAGCTATGATGAAGAGGGCTGCCACGGTAAAGCCGAGGGTCATCCCCGGTATCGCCATAAGCAGGTAGCCGATGAACATTATTATTATGCCGAACATTATCACCGTCTTGTATTTGCGGGTGGCGTCGGCCAGTATCCCGCCCACAAGGGCCAGTGCATAGATGCTGAAATAGAACCAGCTGTAAATATTACCGGCTTTCTCTGCTGTCAGGTCATACCTCGCCTGGAGGAAGAGCACGAGGATAGCCATCATTGTATAAAAGCCGAACCGTTCGCCCATGTTGGCAAAAAACGCTATCAGCAAACCTCCCGGATGTTTCTTTAGCATAATATAATTCGTATTTCCTTAAACGTTTAAGGAAACAAATATATTTATTATTTGCAATAATGATGTCCGGGAGCGCAGTTCATTGCAGTCTGGGAGTCTGGTTGATTACCATTTCATGCAGGCTGTAAGCCTGTAATCACCGGCGCAAATTGCCTTTCGTGTACATGAATCGTCAGATATTTAATAATTTGACATAATTCTTATACTATTTCACCGGGTTTTCAATTGAAAATAAAAAATATGATTTATATTTGCTTATACGATAAAGCAAAAAGTTTGCATTTTGTCTTGCCGGAATCAGGGAAAGAATGCATGTCCGTTTACCATTCCGGTGCAGCAGGCCAGGCAGAGATGGTCCGCCATTTTTATTTTTTCAAACACAGGCATAGGCTGGTAAAGCAGAATGTTGGTTGAATTTAATGGTGAAAAAACTATAGGGAATGATAATTAAGAGTTTTTACAGGTTTATTGCAGTGATCTGTACTGTTATCCTTGCCGCGCCCCTTTCATCAGGGCAGCCTGGCACCCGGCCTGACACTCTGCGTGTGGCTGTTGTCCAGATGGATGTCGTTGACGGAGATCTTGCAGCCAATATGAAGACGGCAGAGATGAACATCAGGAAAGCCGCAGGTATGAAAGCCGATATCGTATGCCTCCCGGAGGTTGTCGATTACGGGTGGCTGTATCAGCAGGCCAGGCGTGATGCCTTTCCCATACCGGGCAGATATAGTGATTTCATATGTGACCTTGCCCGTAAACTAAACATATGGATCTCCGTGGGATGCCTCGAGAAGGATGGAGATAAGACCTATAACTCCGCAATACTGGTCGACCGGTCAGGTAACATCGTGCTCAAACACCGAAAAATAAACACCCTTCCTGACCTCACCTCGCATCTTTATGATGCCGGAAGCGCGGATGACATCAGGGTGGTTGATACCGAATTCGGGGTTGTAGGGATAACGATATGCGCAGACAACTTTACCATTGAGAATTCAAAGAGAGTTGCCGAACTGGGAGCATGGTTGCTGATCACTCCCCACGGTTATGCAGCAAGGGTGAAAGATGTCCCTGACAACGCAGTCAGGTATATGACGCACATCAGGAACATTGCCAAACAGACAGGGCTATGGGTTGTGGGACCCAATACATGCCTCTCAGAGGTAGCCGGCGGCGACTGGAAAGGATGGCTCCACAGCGGATGCTCAACCATAGCCAGTCCTGAAGGCAAGGTCGTTGTATTCGGTAAGTTCCGTGAACCTGACCTGATTGTCTATGATATAGTCAGGGAAAAATAAATCTGATCAGTCAGTATTTGATGCCAAAAAGTAAAATTGAGGTTAAATCAGTAATGTCTGATTAAAAAATAAGTAAGAGGGGTATTCCCAAAAGGTTTTCCGGAAATCATTTTCTCGAAAAATACCTTTTGTCGGACATAGCTTTTAATTCATCGATGATATGAGAAAGGCAGCATATTATTTGAATTAACCTGCAAACAATAAGTAATTCTGACTATGGGAAACTTAAAATTAATAGATATGAAAAACTCTCTGAAGGAATTTTTCAAAATAAGAGCTCTTGCTTTGATGATCTTTACAGCTTTTTTGTCGTCTTGTAATAATCCCACTTCGCCGGATCTTGGACTGGCAACAATACGGCAGGGTAATTCAAAAGCAGAAACATCACATGCTTCGACTCCCGGGAGTAATACTG
>QKGI01000159.1 GCA_003250475.1 Bacteroidota bacterium
GGCAGAGGTGACAATAAACGGCATAGGCGAACGTGCAGGCAACACCTCCCTTGAAGAGGTAGCCATGATAATAAAAAGCCACCATGACCTTAACCTCACCACAGGTATAAGTCCAAAGCTGATCTTCAGCACCAGCAGGCTTGTCTCCACGCTGATGAGTATGCCTGTTCAGGCTAACAAGGCCATAGTGGGAAGAAACGCCTTTGCACATTCATCGGGGATCCACCAGGACGGCGTGCTGAAGAAACGCGAGAACTACGAGATCATAGACCCGAAGGAGGTGGGGATACGTGAGTCCTCGATAATTCTCACCGCCCGCAGCGGAAGAGCAGCACTGAATCACCGGCTTGATATCCTGGGTATAAAACTTGGCAAGGAGGAGCTTGATGAGGTTTACCACCGTTTCCTGATCCTTGCAGATAAGAAGAAGGAGATAAACGACGAGGATATCAAGATCCTTTCGGGAGAGGTCTTCAGGGGCGAGAAGAGCATGAAGCTGGAGTCACTGCAGGTGCTCTGCGGCACCTCACTGGTGCCCATGGCCACCGTTGGCGTAAGGATCAACGGTGAGGTACATTCATCAACAGCATCAGGCAACGGGCCTATCGATGCAGCATTCACGGCTGTCAAGCATCTCGTGCGTGAAAACGTGCACCTCGAGGAGTTCCTTATCCAGGCTATCACCAGGGGAAGCGACGATATCGGCAAGGTTCATATCCAGGTAGAGCATAACGGGAAAATATTCTACGGATTCTCCGCCAATACAGATATCGTTACCGCATCGGTGGAAGCATTTATTGACGCAATTTCAAGGATAGACAATGGAGCCGCAGACACTGTTTGACAAGATATGGGATGCCCATGTGGTGAAGTCGGTCGAAGAGGGACCCGATGTTCTCTATATAGACCGTCATTATATTCATGAGGTCACCAGCCCGCAGGCTTTCGGAGGCCTGCGGCAGAGAGGCGCAGTGGTCTTCAGGCCTGAAAGAACCACAGCCACGGCTGATCATAACATACCCACCACAGACCAGCATCTGCCTATCAGGGACGAGGTCTCACGGGCCCAGGTGGAGACCCTCGCCATGAACTGCCAGGCAGCAGGCATCGAACACTTCGGCATAGGGCACCCCTCAAACGGTATCGTGCATGTTACGGGACCCGAGATGGGTTACACCCTTCCCGGGATGACAATAGTATGCGGAGACAGTCACACATCGACCCACGGCGCCTTTGGGACCATCGCCTTCGGGATAGGCACAAGCGAGGTTGAGATGGTGCTGGCAACACAGTGTATCATGCAGACGAAGCCCGCCAGGATGAGGATAACAATCAACGGATCACTCAATAAAGGTGTGACCTCCAAGGATCTGATACTGTACATAATATCCTCCATCTCCACCGGCGGAGCTACCGGTTACTTTGTTGAATTTGCAGGAGAGGCGGTAAGGCAGCTCAGCATGGAGGCCAGGATGACCATGTGTAACATGAGCATAGAGATGGGAGCACGGGGAGGCCTGATAGCACCCGATGAGGTCACTTATAATTACCTCTCGGAGATACCTGCATTCAGCGAGAGCCCCATGGCTCAGAGCCTGGCAGATAAATGGCACTCGCTGCAGACAGACGCGGGAGCTGTATTTGATAAAGAGCTTCATTTTGACGCATCAGATGTTCCGCCGATGATAACCTATGGCACCAACCCGGGCATGGGAATGGCCATAGACGGCACCATCCCTGACGCAGCGATAACAGATAATACCAGCTCCTATAACAAGTCACTTGATTATATGGGCTTCAGGCCCGGGATGAGCCTGCTGGGACATCCGGTGGACTATGTCTTCCTGGGAAGCTGTACCAACGGCCGTATTGAGGATCTGAGAGCCTTCGCCGCAATGGTTGAGGGCAGGAAAAAGGCCCCTGATGTGACGGTACTGATAGTGCCTGGCTCACAAAAGGTGGCCCGGGAAGCAGAGAGAGAGGGGCTGGCTGACATACTCCGCAGAGCAGGGTTTGAGATGAGGCAGCCCGGATGTTCTTCATGCCTTGCCATGAATGATGACAAGATCCCTCCGGGTAAATATGCGGTGTCGACATCTAACCGCAACTTCGAAGGGAGACAGGGACCGGGGGCACGTACTATCCTCGCCGGACCGCTGACAGCAGCAGCTGCCGCTGTGACAGGCAGGATAACTGACCCCAGGGAACTGATGCGTATTTGTGATTTTTGAAATTCAACAGGCAATGAAAAGAGAGAAGTTTACCATCCTTGAGTCAACATGTGTACCGCTGCCTCAATCAAATATTGATACCGACCAGATAATCCCGGCGAGGTTCCTGAGCGCCACATCCAGGGAGGGGTTTGGAGAAAACCTCTTCCGCGACTGGAGGTTTGACAAGGAAGGCAACAGAATAGAGGGTTTTGTTCTTAACAGACCTGAATATAAAGGGAGCATCCTGGTTACCGGCAGTAACTTCGGGTGCGGCTCAAGTCGCGAACATGCCGTATGGGCAATCCATGACCATGGCTTCAGGGCCGTGGTGTCGGATTCCTTTGCCGACATCTTCCGGAACAATGCGCTGAACAACGGACTGCTGCCGGTACAGGTTACTTCAGCAGAGCTGGGGGATCTGACAGAACAGATCATCAGGAGCCCGGAGACCAGAGTGAAAATAGACCTGGACCAGCAGATCATCACCATAGAAGAGACAGGCTTTACAGCTTCTTTCGGGATAAACGCCTTCAAAAAGCAATGCCTGCTGCAGGGTCTTGACAACATTGATTACCTCCTCGGAATGAAGGAAGAGATAATGGCATTTGAAAAAAACCGGTCATTGTGAGAATTGAGATACTTGATACCACGCTGAGGGACGGTGAACAGACACAGGGAGTCTCCTATTCACCGCTGGAGAAATTGCACATTGCCACAGCACTGCTGAGGGATGTGAAGGTTGACCGCATAGAGGTGGCGTCTGCACGCGTATCCGCGGGTGAGGAGGAGGCAGTGAGACTGATAACGGCGTGGGCCTCCCAGAACGATATGCTCGACAGGATAGAGGTGCTCGGTTTTGTCGACGGCGACAACTCGCTGAACTGGATCAGGAACGCGGGCGGCAGGGTGATAAACCTGCTCTGCAAAGGGTCACTGCGGCACCTGGAGAAGCAACTGAGGAAAACGCCTGAGGAACATGTTAACAATATAAGACAGATAGTTAACATGGCCTCTGCATATGGAATGCGGACAAACGTCTATCTCGAGGACTGGTCAAACGGCATGATCAGCTCCGAAGACTACGTCATGTTCATGGTTGATTCGCTCAGCCACGATAGGATAGACAGGTTCATGCTTCCCGATACCCTTGGCATCCTTAATCCTGACCAGACACTTCGCTTCTGCAGGAAGATGACGGAAAGATACCCCACCCTGAATTTTGACTTTCACGCACATAATGACTACGACCTGGCCATGGCCAATATCTATGCTGCCATCTCTGCCGGTGTCAGGGGCATTCATGTCACGGTGAACGGTATGGGTGAAAGAGCCGGCAATGCCCCGTTGTCAAGTGTCATCGGGATAGTCAACGATCACCTGGGGGTCACCACCGGTGTCAATGAGTACGAGATGACAAGGATAAGCAGGATCGTGGAGACCTTCAGCGGAATAAGGATCCCTGTCAACAAGCCGGTTATCGGTGCTAACGTCTTCACACAGACATCCGGGGTGCACGCCGACGGTGACAACAAGGATAATCTCTATTGCAGTAACCTGAAGCCGGAGAGATTTGGCCGTAAACGTAAATACGCCCTCGGGAAACAGTCCGGGAAGGCTACCATCAGGAAGAACCTTGAGGAGTTCGGGCTGGAGCTAAGCCAGGAGGCTCTTGCCAGGGTGACCGAGCGAGTGATTGAACTGGGAGACAAAAAGGAGACTGTCACTACCGAAGATCTGCCTTTCATAATTTCGGACGTCCTGGGAAACGACAGGTCAGGTTACAGGATATTCATAAAGAATTATTCACTCTCGCTCTCGTCGGGACTGAAACCGTCAGCCAGCGTACAGATAGACATTGACGGTGAACTCTACCAGGAGACGTCGTCAGGCGACGGACAGTATGATGCTTTCATGAAAGCTGTCAGGAAGATATATGAACACCTCGGAAGGACTCTCCCCGTACTTACTGATTATGAAGTGTCTATACCTCCCGGGGGGAAAACAGATGCACTTGTTGAAACTGTAATAAGATGGAGTTATGAGGGCAGGGAGTTCAGGACCAAGGGTCTTGATGCCGACCAGACGGAATCAGCTATCAAGGCAACAGAGAAGATGCTCAACATTATTGAGAGTGATGAGATCAAACCAGTATATAAAAACCTAATTGAAATGTCAGATGGAATATAAAATTGCTCTTCTGGCCGGTGACGGCATAGGACCCGAGGTGGTTGCACAGGCTCTGAAAGTACTTAATGAAACAGGTAACAAATTCGGTCACAGGTTCGTCTTTACAGAAGGCTTAATAGGAGCAGCAGCAATTGACCATACCGGTAGTCCGCTTCCCCCGGAGACGCTCACTCTCTGCAGGGAGTCCGATGCCGTACTGTTCGGGGCAATAGGAGATCCCAGGTATGATAATGATCCTTCAGCACGTGTCAGGCCGGAACAGGGGTTGCTGGCGATGCGCAGGGAGCTCGGGCTATATGCCAATGTGAGGCCGGTACGAACATTCCCGGCTTTGATAGACAAGTCTCCGTTGAAGAGGGAAATTGCTGCCGGAACCGATATCATGATGATCAGGGAGCTCACCGGCGGTATCTATTTCGGTAAACCGCAGGGCAGGTCCGAAGACGGGAATACTGCCTACGACTCATGTGTATACAGCCGCTTTGAGATAGAGAGAGTCGTGCGCCTTGCCTGTGAATATGCAATGGGGCGTCAGAAAAAGGTTACCGTGATAGACAAGGCCAATGTCCTGGCCTCCTCACGCCTGTGGCGGGAAACGGCAAAAAGCATCGCCGGAGAGTACCCGGAAATAAAGATGGAATTTATGTTCGTCGATAATGCCGCAATGCAGATCATCCAATATCCATCTTCATTCGACGTCCTGGTAACAGAGAATATGTTCGGCGACATACTTTCCGACGAGGCAAGTGTGATCACAGGATCGATGGGTATGATGCCATCCGCGTCAATAGGCTCGGCAACATCAGTCTTTGAACCTATTCACGGATCCTATCCGCAGGCTGCCGGGAAAAATATCGCCAACCCTGCCGGTACTATTCTTTCGGCAGCCATGATGCTTGACCTGGCATTTAACCTTAAAAAAGAGGCTGAGGCAATAAACGAAGCCGTTGAAAGATCTGTTGAGGCCGGATTTTTAACTGTCGACCTTGACAGCCGCAACCCGCGATCCACATCGGAAGTGGGAGACTGGATACAAAAATATATCAGGAACAATTTTTAATAAAAAGCGATAAACATCCTGATTGTTTTAAGAAATAGCTATATTTGCACCGGCACAAGAAAAAATGTTCACAAACAGGTTACATCATCATCATTCTCATACTTGCTCTCAGGCGAGATGATAATGGTGTATCGTAACAGCTGAATATCATAAACCCGTCTGAGCAGATCAGGCGGGTTTTTTGTTGCTGCACGGTCTGCTCAGGTAAATTAAAAACATAAAATGAGCATACTTAAAATTGCAATCCAGAAGAGCGGCAGGCTGAGTGAGAGCTCCCGCAAATTGTTTGAAGAGTGCGGCATCAAGATCAGCAACGGTTCCGGAAGCCTTAAGGTCATCGCCGGCAACTTCCCCGTAGAGATACTGCTGCTACGTGATGACGATATCCCCCAGTACGTTGAGCAACGTGTGGCTGACATAGGCATCGTGGGCGAAAATATGGTATATGAAAAGAAGAAGGATGTTGCGGTGCTTGAACAGCTGGGTTTTGCCGGCTGCCGCCTCAGCCTGGCAATACCGAAGGAAGAATCTTACCCCGGTACCGGTTTCTTTATGAACAAAAAGGTCGCTACCAGCTACCCCGTACTCCTTTCCGAATATTTCGCCTCGACGAACATCAGCGCAGAGATAGAAGAGCTGAGCGGCAGTGTCGAGATAGCGCCAGGGATAGGCCTGGCTGACGCGATATGTGATATCGTCAGCTCCGGCAGCACGCTGCTTACAAACGGCCTGCGTGAGGTGGAGATGGTGATGAAGAGCCAGGCAGTAATCATCTCAAACAGGAACCTCGACCCGGAAAAACAAAAGATACTTGAACGGCTCCTGTTTCGCATCAGGGCAGTAAAAAACGCCAGGGAGAACAAGTACATCCTCCTGAATGCCCCCGAGGAGGCGGTGGAGGATATATGCAGGATACTACCCGGGATGAAGAGCCCGACTATCCTGCCGCTGGCGGAGAAGGGATGGTGCAGCCTGCATTCCGTCGTGAAGGAAGACGAGTTCTGGGACCGTATCGACCAGCTCAGGGAGGCAGGCGCTGAAGGCATACTTGTTATACCAATTGAAAAGATGATATTATGATAAGGACACTCTATCGCCCGGGGCAGGCTGAACTGGTTGATGCCCTCAGGAGGCCCTCGGCAACAGACAGGGAGACCGACACCGCCGTCAGGGAGATCCTTGACGGAGTAAGGGATAAGGGTGACAGCGCCCTGCGTTACTATTCGGAGAAATTCGACGGTTATCTTCCCCTGTCGTTGAAAGTGGAGGAGAGTGTGATAGCCGAAGCCGCAGGGAGTGTGCCGGAGGAGCTGAAGGAAGCAATAAATGCTGCATATAAGAATATTCAGACCTTTCACTCGGCACAGCTGCAGAAAACAAACGTGGTCAGGACAGCTGAAGGGGTCAAATGCTGGAGCCGCAATGTAGGCATTGAACGTGTGGGATTATATATACCGGGCGGCACGGCACCTCTCTTTTCCACTGTCCTGATGCTTGCTGTCCCGGCACAGCTGGCAGGGTGCCGTGAGATAATCATGTGCACCCCTCCGGGGAAAACAGGTGAGATCAACCCCCTGATACTCTACACTGCCTCACTGGCAGGCGTTACCACCATATATATGGCAGGGGGGGCCCAGGCAATAGCAGCCATGGCTTACGGCACCGAATCGATACCTCCGGTATACAAGATCTTCGGTCCGGGAAACAGGTATGTCACAAGAGCCAAAGAGCTTGTTCAGCTCGACGGTGTAGCCATTGACATGCCTGCCGGCCCAAGCGAGGTCATGATAATAGCCGACGAGACTGCAAATCCTGTGTTCGTTGCTGCTGACCTTCTCTCACAGGCAGAACATGGCGCCGACAGCCAGGCAATCATGCTCACCGACAGCAAGGTAATGATTGAACTTGTGCAGAAGGAGACAGAATTACAGTCAGCAGGCATGGAGAGGAACAGCATCATACGGCAGTCGCTGGAGAAAAGTGCACTCATATTGCTCGATACTATTGATGACTGTCTTTCAGTCAGCAACAGGTATGCCCCTGAACACCTGATCCTGGCAACAGCTGACCCCTATCTTCATGCCGCAGCCGTCATAAACGCCGGATCGGTATTTCTCGGGAAATACAGCAGCGAAAGCACGGGCGACTATATCACAGGACCAAACCATACTCTCCCCACCGGGGGTTATGCCCGTAACTACAGCGGCCTGTCAACATCCAGCTTCATGAAGAAGATCTTTTTCCAGGAGGTGACAAAACAGGGTGTTATGAACATCGGCCCGGCAACAGAAATGCTGGCAACGGCCGAGATGCTCACCGGCCACAGTAATGCCGTATCAGTAAGACTAAAATATATTACAAATGAACAAAACAGATCAGCTCGTAAGGCCTAACGTCAGAGCACTGGTGCCCTACTCATGTGCGCGGGATGAGTACCAGGGAGAAAATGGAATCTTTCTTGATGCCAATGAAAGTCCTTACGGCCCTCTGAACAGGTACCCCGATCCGCTCCAGAACGAGCTCCGCACAATCATCAGCAGCATCAAGGGAGTGCCGGTTGAAAACATCTTTCTCGGCAACGGAAGCGATGAAGTCATCGACCTGTGCTACAGGATATTCTGTACCCCGGGCCGCGACAGGGTGCTGCTCTTCCCTCCTACATACGGGATGTACCAGGTCTCAGCGGCGATAAATGACACCGAGGTACTGAAAGTTCCCCTGGATGAGGATTTCGACATCGACCTGGAGCGGACACTGCCCCTCCTTGATGATGAGAGGCTGAAGCTGGTTTTCATATGCTCACCAAACAATCCTACCGGGAACTGTATGAACCAGGACAGGGTTGAACAGGTTATCCGGAGTTTCAAAGGGATAACAGTGATTGATGAAGCATACTCTGATTTCAGCAGGAAGAGCTCGTTCACTGAAAAGATACACCTCTATGATAACCTGATTGTGATGCAAACCTTCAGCAAGGCGATGGGCCTTGCGGCAGCACGCATAGGTATGGCTTTCGCGTCAGAGAATGTGATCAGGTACTTCCTCCGGATGAAGCCGCCGTATAATATCAGTACCATCAACCAGCAGGCAGCCCTCGCGAGGCTGAAAGACCTGCGGCAGATCCATGTGCAGACTGACACGATAATAGCAGAACGGATAAGACTCGCCGGGAAACTGCAGTCGCTGCCTTTTGTCAGAAAGGTCTACCCGTCCGACTCCAACTTCCTGCTGGTGCAGGTGGAGGATGCCGACAGAATATATTCTTCCCTCATCAGCAACAATATAATAGTAAGAAACAGGAGCCGGGAGGTGGCAGGATGCCTGAGAATCACCACAGGCACAAGGAGCGAAAACGACAGTCTCATTAAAGAACTTGAAAAGATAGATTTATGATAAAGACATTGTTCATAGACAGGGATGGAACCATCCTCAAAGAGCCTGCCGATGAGCAGATCGACAGCCTGGAGAAGCTGGAGTTTCTTCCGGGGGTGATCTGTGCGCTGTCGGCTATAACACGCGATACTGACTTTGAACTGGTGATGGTAACAAACCAGGACGGGCTGGGGACCCAGGCATTCAGCGAGAATGACTTCCTCCTTCCCCATGAAAAGATGTTGGCCATATTAAAGGGCGAGGGCGTTACTTTCGCAGAGATATTTATTGACAGGTCATTTGAATCCGATAACTCTCCCTATCGAAAGCCCGGCACAGCCATGCTCACCAGGTATCTTGCCAAGGGAATAGACCTGGACTCCTCCTTTGTCATAGGCGACAGGCTTACCGACATAGCACTGGCCGGGAACCTCGGGTGCCGTTCAATCTATGTCAGCGATATCCCTGATGATGGGGCCGATCTCAGCACCACAAGCTGGGAGGAGATCGCACGATACCTGAAGAAAATACCCCGCAGGGCAGCTGTCAGCAGAAAGACTAATGAAACGATGATAGATGTATCTGTGAATCTCGACGGCACAGGAAACAGCAATATCGACACCGGTATCGGTTTCCTTGACCACATGCTTGACCAGGTAGCCAGGCATGGCAATATAGATATTGACCTTAAAGCGGAGGGAGACCTCAGGGTGGACGCTCATCATCTGACAGAAGACGTGGCTCTTGTCCTGGGAGAGGCATTTAACAGGGCACTGGGAAGCAGAAAGGGAATAGGAAGATATGGCTTCACCCTTCCGATGGATGAATCTCTGGCACAGGTTGTCCTCGACTTCGGGGGCAGGCCCTGGCTTAACTGGGATGTCAGCTACAGGTCGGAAAGGGTCGGCAATATACCGTCAGAGATGTTCTCTCACTTCTTCAGATCATTCAGCGATAATGCAAAGTGCAACATACATATAAGTGCTGCCGGAGAAAATGAACACCATAAGACCGAAGCCATCTTCAAGGCGTTCGGTAAAGCCCTGAAGACAGCCGTTACTGCATCGGAAAACAGCAAAATACAATCGACAAAAGGACAGCTATGATCGTAATACTGAAATATAACTCCGGTAACGTCATGTCAGTCCGGGTTGCCCTTCAAAGGCTCGGGTATACATCGGTCATCTCTGATGATCCGGATATTATCTCAAAGGCGGATAGAATAATCATTCCCGGTGTCGGTGAGGCCCGTTCGGCAATGAACTATCTCAGGGAGAGAAACCTTGACAGTCTGATAGTCTCGCTTAAGCAACCGGTGCTTGGTATATGCCTGGGCCTTCAGCTGTTGTGCAGCTATTCAGAAGAGGGCGACACAAGATGCCTCGGGGTGTTTGATGCCTCTGTCAGCAGGTTCCCTGAAGGTGCCATGGTCCCGCATATGGGATGGAATGACTTTGTGAGCCTGAACGGTGATCCTCTGCTCAGGGGGGTGGTTGTTACCGATGACGTCTATTATGTACACAGCTACTATGCCGGGGTGAACCAATTTACCACGGCTGTCTGCGACTATTGCCTGCCTTTCTCGGCAGCCATGAGGAAAGATAATTTCTTTGCCACACAGTTCCATCCGGAAAAGTCAGCAGGGAAAGGTGAATTAATACTTAAAAACTTCCTGGAGCTATGAGGATCATTGCTGCAATGGATATTATTGACGGTGGCTGTGTAAGGCTGTCACAGGGCGACTACTCAAGGAAGACCGCCTACGGCAGGAAACCGCTCGACATGGCCCGTGAACTGGAAGACAACGGGATAAGGTATCTCCACCTCGTTGACCTCGACGGTGCCCGCGAGGGAAGGATCATTAACCAGAGGGTGCTGGAGGATATCACAGGCAAGACCGGCCTGCAGACTGACTTCAGCGGAGGCATAAGATCCGATGAGGATCTTATGACCGCATTCAGCTGTGGGGCATCACAGGTCACCTGCGGGAGTATAGCCGTGACCGATCCCTCCCTGTTTCTCAGGTGGCTGGCTGAATATGGTGCCGGGAAAATAATACTGGGTGCCGACTTCAGGAAAAGGATGGTGGCAACAGGAGGATGGACGTCGGAGTCCGGCATAGACATTGCAGACTTCCTCAGGAAATACAGATCAGAGGGGGTAGTCTATGCACTCTGCACCGACATTGAAAAAGACGGCATGCTTAACGGTCCTTCAACCGGTATCTACAAAGAGATAACGGGTATCGGCGGCCTCTCGGTTATTGCCAGCGGAGGCGTTTCAACCGCTGATGACATCGAGGCGGTAAGGGAAGCCGGATGCGAGGGAGTAATAATAGGTAAGGCGATCTATGAAGACAGGATTTCAATTAAAAAACTGGCACGATTATGCTGAAGAAACGTATCATACCCTGCCTTGACATCAGGGACGGAAGGACAGTCAAAGGAGTGAGCTTCGTTGACCTCAGGGACGCAGGTGACCCTGTGGAACTGGCGAAAGCCTATGCCGATCAGGCCGCAGATGAGCTGGTCTTCCTTGACATAACGGCAACAAACGAGAAGAGAAAAACATTTGCCTCACTTGTGGAAAAAATAGCAGGTGCCATAAATATCCCATTTACCGTTGGTGGGGGCATAAGCAGTGTCGATGACGTTTCTGCCCTGATAAAGTCAGGAGCAGATAAGGTAAGCGTCAACACGGCCGCTTTCAATGATCCCGGCCTCATAACACGGCTGGCTGATGAGTTTGGCAGCCAGTGCATTGTGGCAGCAATAGATGCACAGCTTATAAGAGGCGAATGGCTGGTGTGCATCAACGCCGGCACCACCGTCACAGGAACAGGAGCCCTGGAATGGGCCGAGAGGGCATGGAAACTTGGAGCCGGAGAGATACTGCTTACCTCCGTCAACAGCGATGGCACAAAGGCAGGATTCTCAACAGACATAACCTCTTCAATAAGCGACAGGGTAAACATACCGGTGATTGCTTCCGGGGGAGCAGGTACCATGGAACACTTCAGGGAGGTCTTTGCTGAGACCTCCTGCAGCGCAGCCCTTGCAGCTTCGGTATTCCACTTCGGGGAGATACTGGTACCCGACCTTAAAAAATACCTGAAAGAAAACAATATAGACGTAAGAATATAAAACAGATGATGCCATAACAGAAATACTGATGAGTATGATACTGAACAGCGGGCTCTCCCGCCGGAGGTGATCAGACATATGGCCCGGTCAAAAAAACATTAAGAGATGAAAATCGATTTTACAAAAGGAGACGGCCTGGTACCGGCCGTGATACAGGACAACACCACGATGCAGGTTCTGATGGTAGGGTACATGAATGAGGAGGCTTACCTGAAGACTGAAAGCGAGAAGCGTGTTACTTTCTACAGCCGGAGCCGGCAAACACTGTGGACCAAAGGAGAGACATCAGGTAACTTTCTTTCGGTAGTTGAAATGTCCGCCGATTGTGATGATGACGCAATTCTTATCAGGGTTGACCCGGCAGGACCGGTATGTCATCTTGGTACATATTCCTGTTTTGGTGAAGAGGAGCCACGGGGATTCCTTTATAAGCTCGAAAACATTATAAACAGCAGAATAGAAGAGGATACTGCCGGCTCGTATACCAATAAACTGTACAGGAAAGGGATCAATAAAGTTGCCCAGAAAGTGGGGGAAGAGGCTGTAGAGCTTATCATTGAAGCCAAGGATAATGATATTGACCTTTTCAAAAACGAAGCGGCCGACCTGCTCTATCACCTCCTGATACTGCTAAAGGCAAAGTCGTTGAGACTAAGCGATATCGAAGCTGTTCTTGCAGGAAGGCACAGAGCAGACTTAAAGTAATTGCATTCAGAATGAAGAAAATTTTCATAAAAAGAGTTTGCGGGATTGATTTTTTATTATGTTTGCAGTGATGAAGAAATTCACGTTATATATCTGGCGCTGGTGCAGCTCATAGACTGAAGCTGTGAATCACGCCGTTATATAATCGAACAAGATAATTATGCAATAAGGCACGCTATTCACGGCGTGCCTTTTCTTTTTTACAAACCCTTAATAAATTAAATGTCATGGAAAAAATCACGAAGATTTTATTAACCGAAAGCGAGATGCCCCGTCAATGGTATAATATCATAGCTGACATGCCCAACAAGCCGTTACCGCCGCTGAACCCTGCCACGGGTCAGCCTGTAGCAGCCGAAGATCTGGCGGTCATCTTTCCGATGGAGCTTATCAGGCAGGAGGTCTCAACCGAAAGGTATATAGACATTCCCGAGGAGGTGCTTGACCTGTACAGGACCTATCGACCGTCACCTCTTTTTCGCGCACGCGGTCTTGAAAAGGCTCTCGGGACGAAGAGCAAGATCTATTACAAATATGAAGGGGGTAACTATTCGGGGTCTCATAAGGCAAATACCGCAATACCGCAGGCATACTACAACAAAATGGAAGGGGTGCGCCGCATCACTACCGAAACGGGTGCCGGCCAGTGGGGCAGTGCCATGAGCTTTGCCTGCAACCACTTCGGCCTTGAGCTGCTTGTGTTTATGGTCAAGGTCAGCTTTAACCAGAAGCCCGGACGCAAGCTGATGATGAACACCTATAATGCAAGGGTGGTGCCCTCGCCAAGCACCATGACCGCCGCCGGCAGGAAGGTGCTGGAGAACGACCCTGATTCGCCCGGGAGCCTTGGGATAGCCATCTCCGAAGCCATGGAGATAGCCGCACAGGATCCCTATACCAAATACTCGCTTGGCAGTGTGCTCAACCATGTCATTCTCCACCAGACTATCATCGGTCAGGAAGCTTTGATACAGATGGATAAGGCAGGTGACTACCCTGATGTGGTCGTAGGCTGTTTCGGTGGCGGCTCCAACTTCTCGGGAATCGCTTTTCCTTTCCTCCGTGAAAACCTCACGAACGGGAAAAACACCAGGCTGGTAGCCGTCGAGCCTGCCTCCTGCCCCAAGCTGACAAAGGGTAAGTTTACATATGACTTCGGCGATCAGTCTGGCATGACTCCTCTCCTGCCCATGTATACCCTCGGTCATAACTTCATCCCTGACAAGATCCATGCCGGAGGCCTGCGTTATCACGGCGCCGGGGTGCTTGTCAGCCAGCTGCGTAAAGATGGCTTTGTTGAAGCCAAATCAAAGCTGCAGCGCGAGTGTTTTGAGAGTGCCATCCTCTTTGCCAGGACAGAAGGTATCCTTCCCGCCCCCGAGTCGTCATATGCTATCGCAGGAGCTCTCGATGAAGCCAGGAGAGCTGACCTCGAAGGGGTCTCCAGGACTATCCTGTTCAATCTCAGCGGTCATGGTCACTTCGACATCACCGCATATGAGAAGTACTTCGAAGGCAATCTGCCGGATCATGAAGCCACGGCTGAAGAGATAGAGCTTTCACTCAACCAGTCGGCAGTGCCGGCAGTGTAAAAGAAAAAGGGTGTCTCAAAAGGACACCCTCTTTCTTTAATCCTCAATAGCAATAATGGTATTACTGTTACTTTCTTTTGCACCTCCAAAAGAAAGTAACCAAAGAAAAAGAGTCCGGAAAAGACAACCACACCCTGTTTGTGCGCCCGCTACACGAAGCCATAAAGGCACCACCAGACAGGGCGCGGTTCGCACCTTTTCCGGGATGCCCGCGCCTATTAGCTTTTGATTAAAACACTGAAAAGTATTGAAAAGAAGGGGGATGCCTCCCCATTCCGGAAACCGCAGGTTATGTACCTTGAGGTATGCAAACAGGCAGAATAAAGGTGGTCTTTAAAGATTACAGTCCCAATCAGATTTTATTCTTCCGCCCTCGCCGGAAGAAATGATAGATCCCGGTCTCTTCCTGTAAGAACTCAGGCAAAAATGAAGAGGGTGCCCTTTCATAATATAGGACACCCTCTGCTTTTAAATCGATATGGGATTTGTTAAAATGTCAGCTGCATTTTGATGACCCGCAGTCAGTGCACCTCAGGCATCCCTCCTGGTATACCAGCGACGTGGAGCCGCAGTTCTCACATTTGCCCTTTGCTTTGGTGCCGTCAGGTATGTAGCGTTTCAACGAACGCTCCACACCGTTCTTCCAGGTGTTGATCGATTCGCTGTCGAGCCTCATCGATGTGACCAGCTCAACCACATCCTTCACCGGCATGCCGTAACGCAGCACGCCGGAGATGAGCCTTGCATAGTTCCAGAACTCAGGCTTGAACATATGCGACAGCCCTCCAAGGGTGTTTTTGTAGCCATACTTGTCAGTGTACTGAAAATCATAGCGGCTGTTCCCTGCCTCATCCTTCGTCTTGATGATCTTGCCCTTGACTATGCTCTTTGGTATCGGGAACATCTCATCGTCCTGCAGACCGGTGAATATCTCATAGGGAACGCCATCCTTCAGGCCGACGCAGGCAATCCATTTCTCCTCGTTGTTCTGGAAACGTATTACATCAGCATCGAGAACCTTCGGTCTCACCGGCGACCAGTCATTCTTCTTGCCATCCTTGTTGGAGACAAGCACTCCGGCCCGTGATCCGTCGCGGTATACCGTTGCTCCCTTGCATCCCTCCTTCCATGCAGTCAGGTAGAGCTCCGAGACAAGCTCTTCCCTGGCTTCTGCCGGCAGGTTTATTGTAACACTTATGGAGTGATCCACCCACTTTTGTATCGCGCCCTGCATCCTCACCTTGGCCACCCAGTCGACATCATTGGCTGTGGCCCTGTTATAGGGTGACTGCTCCACTATGGCGCTGATCTGAGCCTCTGACATCTCCCTCACCTCCTCATAGTTATACCCGTTAACCTTCATCCAGTCGATGAACTTATGGTGAAACACCACAAATTCCTCCCAGTGGTCACCCACCTCATCGGTGAATGTGACAGTCACGTCCTTGTCGTTCGGATTCACCTTGCGACGCCTCTTGTAGAAAGGCATGAATACCGGCTCTATGCCGGAGGTTGTCTGGCTCATAAGGCTGGTAGAGCCTGTCGGGGCGATGGTCAGGAGGGCAATATTACGCCTTCCGTGCTTCTCCATCTCTGCAACCATCTCCGGATCGGTGTCACGCAGACGGCTGATGAAAGGATTATCATGTTCTCTTTCGGCACTGTATATCGGGAAGGCTCCCCTCTCGGCTGCCATTGCCGTGGAAGCCCTGTATGCCTCAACAGCAAGGGTGCGGTGCACATTAACCGAGAAATCCGTAGCCTCTTCGGTACCGTAGCGGAGACCCAGTGCAGCCAGCATGTCTCCCTCGGCGGTGATGCCGATGCCGGTACGCCTGCCCTCGCCTGTCTTGTACCTTATGCTGGCCCACATGTTGCGCTCCACCTGCTTGAGCTCTTCATCCTCCGGATCACTGTCGATCTTTGCGATGATGGCATCTATCTTTTCCTGCTCGAGGTCGATGATGTCATCCATTATACGCTGTGAGAGATGTACATGCTCCCTGAACTTTTCGAAGTCGAAGCTGGCCTGCGGGGTAAAGGGATCCCTGACATAACCGAACAGGTTGATGGCTATCAGACGGCAGCTGTCATACGGGCAGAGAGGTATCTCACCGCACGGGTTGGTGGATACTGTTTCATATCCCAGGTCGGCATAACAGTCGGGAACGCTCTCGTTCTTGATGGTATCCCAGAAGAGGACACCCGGTTCTGCCGATTTCCAGGCATTATGCACTATCTTGTTCCACAGCTTCCGGGCATCAATTTCTTTAACAAACTTCGGGTTATCAGAATTTATCGGGTACTGCTGGCGGAAATTCTCTCCCCTGACAACAGCTTCCATAAACTCATCGGTGATCTTGACAGAGACGTTGGCCCCGGTGACCTTCCCGGCTTCAAGTTTGGCATCAATGAAACTCTCTGCATCAGGATGCTTGATTGAGATAGAGAGCATCAGCGCCCCCCTGCGACCGTCCTGCGCCACCTCGCGCGTTGAGTTGGAATAACGCTCCATGAACGGTACCACACCTGTTGATGTGAGTGCACTGTTGAGCACCGGGGATCCCTTGGGACGGATATGGGAGAGATCATGCCCTACACCGCCACGGCGTTTCATGAGCTGGACCTGCTCCTGGTCAATCTTCATTATACCGCCGTATGAATCGGAGTCACCCTTGTTACCTATAACAAAACAGTTTGAAAGAGAGGCAATCTGAAAGTCATTACCTATGCCGGTCATAGGCCCCCCCTGCGGAATGATGTATCTGAAGCCGCGGAATGCCTCGTAGATGACCTCCTCGGGAAGCGGGTTGGGATATTTCTTTTCTATCCTGTGTATCTCTGCCGCAAGACGGCGGTGCATGTCATCGGGAGTCTTCTCATAAAGGTTTCCGAAGGAATCCTTGAGCGCGTATTTGCTTGCCCATACCTTGGCAGCCAGGTCATCACCCCCAAAATATACCCGTGTTGCTTTTATTGCTTCATCATATGTATAAGCTCTCCTTGTATCGTCACCTGCAGACCTGGTCTTTTTATCCATCACCGGCTCTTCCTTTTTCTGTTTTTTATCCTCTTTTCTTACCAACTCCTTCTCATTAGAGGCGACGGTGACCGTATGGACAAATGACTCTTCCATGGATAACTGAAAAATATTAAAGTTTGAAAATAAGTTAATTAGTCTACCTTCCGTAATAGCAAACGGGTTTTGCTAAAATAGACAAGCAGGCCTGAGGAGACAAGAATAATAGTTCTCTTTTATTAACAGACATATTAACTTTTTGAACTGTGCAGATGCTATCCGTCGATGCCCCGCGTACTGCTTCATGCCCTCCAACCTGACCTCCTGTCTTTTATCACGCCCGGCACACTGATAAAAAGAAAGCTGCCTCTCTTTGAGGCAGCCCCTTTTGTTATCTGTCACGCAACTTATGCTGCGTGTCACATCAGTTATGATATAAAGTTCGTGTTATTTACTTCGAACTTACGTGGCTGAAATAGAAACTATTTGAAAGCTGGGGTGTTCCCAGGTAAGAACCCTTCGGTGCAATAACCGTCAGCTGGTCTCCCACTTTAAGGCCTAAGGTAGTTACCAGATATTTTCTATCGTCTCCTGTTGCACCATAACCAGGATAACAGCCATACGAGTAGATTTCATCGTCGCCGTCTTTCAGATAAAGATTACCATATGTCTCACTGGTAATTGATGTAATTACACCTGTTACCATAAAGTATGTATTGGGATCGTCAGGTTTAGTCAGCACTTCGGCAATGGTTGCCGCGGTAACGGGAATAAAGCTTTCCAGAACAGCGCCGCTTACTTGTGGAGATCCGTTATATGCAGCACGCGTTCCGACAATTGTAATAATGTCACCTACTTTCAAACCTGATGTGGCGAAATCAACAATTTTATAAACATAGACTTCATCGGAGAAATCTTTTATGTTCAATTTGCCGGTTGTAGCATCGGAAATACCGGTAATAACACCTTTCAAACGATATTGTGTAGTGCCGACTTCAGCTGCAAGGAATTCTGCAATAGACACATCCAGAATTGCTCCGGTTTGACTAAGTGATGTTTGTGAAGTATAGTCTTTAGTCCCGTCAGTGGTATGGAAGGTGATTGTGGTTCCGCGGTCTCCGCCTGTATTGGCAGTAGCTTTGAATTTCACAACAACAAACGTCCCTTCCGATTGAATCGAGGAAATTGACAACCAGGATTCGGCATCTTCCGGAATATCTACCGATACGCCCAGTCCTTTGCAGGTAAGGTATGCTATAAATTCACCGCCTTCGACAGGAAGTACTGCGTTTTCAACAGAATCAACCTTGATCAGTGATTTATTGATTGAGATAACCGTTACATTTACCAGTTCCACCGTTGTTCCGTAGGTAGTTTTTGGCCCCTGAACAGTTACTTCATCACCTACTTCAAGTCCTAAGCTTAAAAAGTTTTTCGTACCGCCCTTTGCATCAAGAGTTCCATAGATATAGATAGAACCTGTTGCGTCCTCTAAATACCAGTTACCGTAGAGTGTGTTGGTTATTGCCGTACAAACCCCGGTTACCTGATAGGTCTTGTCGTTTGGTCCGGCAATTACATCCGCACAGGTGGCGGTTGCAATTACTGCCAGGCCCTGGATGACGTTTACTCTCTGAGTTTTGTCTCCACATTGAATTTTTACCTCTCCGGTGCGACCATCCAGGGTAGATGAAGCTGAAAACGAAAGCGTTGATTCACCTGCACTGCCG
>QKGI01000131.1 GCA_003250475.1 Bacteroidota bacterium
TATTTTCAGTGAGAGATCGGTGTACCATATTCTCCTGGTGAAAACAGTGCTGTTAAAATGAGGATCTACTTCGGGCCAAACAGTTTCTCCCTGCTTAAGAAGTATGATCTCAAACTCGAGGAACTGGTGTTCCTCGGCAGGAATATAATCAGGTGGATCAGCCAGTTCGTTATCATTCCTATATTCAACCTCCTTGACAATTTCATCGACAGTTACGGGCTTATCATACTTATACTGACGCTGATTATTAAGCTGGCACTGTTCCCGCTGACTCACAAGTCGTTTATCAGCCAGGCCAAGATGAGGGTCATGAAGCCTATGGTTGATGAGATTGCCAAGAAGTATCCCAAGCAGGAGGATGCGATGAAGAAGCAGCAGGCTACGATGGATCTCTATAAGAAAGCCGGTGTCAGCCCCATGGGCGGCTGTCTGCCCATGCTCCTGCAGATGCCCATCCTGTTTGCCATGTTCCGGTTTTTCCCGACATCAATTGAACTCAGGCAACAGTCATTTCTGTGGGCAAAGGACCTGTCGACTTATGACAGCATCCTGAACCTGCCTTTCTCTATCCCAATGTATGGCGATCATGTGAGCCTTTTCACTCTTCTTATGACGGCTTCAACAATAATCTCAACAAAGATAAGCAATCCGTCAGGCGGCCAGGAACAGATGCCGGGTATGAAGACCATGATGTATATGATGCCCGTCATGTTCATGCTGATCCTGAACAACTTCTCAGCCGGACTAACCTACTATTACTTTCTCGCTAACGTGATCACAATTGTGCAGACACAGTTCTCGCGGCGATTTGTCAGCGAAGCAGATCTGCTTAAGAAGATTGAGGAAAACAAAAAGAAGCCTGTTAAAAAGTCGAAATGGCAACAGAGGCTTGATGCTGCTGCAAAGCAGAGCGGATACCGGGTTTCTAAAAAATAGATTTTTAAAGTGCTTTTCAGCACTTTTTTAATATTTGTGCTCTAAATCCCTTCTCTTTCTAAGAGATAAGGCATAATTTAGGGCTTTAATTCTAAATGAAATGGGGAAAAAAGTAAAAAACAAAGACATTGCCGCAAGACTTGGTCTTTCGGGCACGCTGGTGTCGCTTGTGCTGAATAATAAAGCCGATCAGCACGGGATTAAGAAAGAGACACAGGAGAGAGTCCTCGCTGTTGCGAGGCAGATGGGCTATTTTAATACGCTTGCCGAAAAGGGGGAAACTGTTCCGGCAGAAGAGAAACCTGGCATCATCGGAATGGTTGTGCCGTCAATGAATGATCCGTTCATATATGAGATCACACCTTACCTTCAGAAGGCATTTTCCAGCATCGGACTTGGATTCTCAGTGTTTACACGGGATCCTGACGATATGCGCTTCAACAGGCTGACTACCTCCCTGAAGAAGTTTTTCAGCGGAATGATTCTTGTCGGGAACGCTGCTGATGACAGTGTGATTAGGGCGCTGAACAGGGAAAGCTACCCGCTTGTCCTTCTTGAAAAGAGCATAAAGAGAATCAGACTTAATACAGTCTCTACCGACAGGATAGCCGGTGCGGCTATAATGACCCAGCATCTTACCTCGCTTGGCCTCAAGAACCTTCTTATAATTTCAGGAGAGGATACTGCATCATATGACAAGGAGATGCTTGAGGAACTACGTAACGCAACAAAAAAATCCAAGAACTTCGACTCTGTGCACTTCACTGTGGCGGGTCTCCCGAGGGCCGGCGATAAATTTGAATTCGGGCAGATAGAGAATTTCCTGAGACCTCCTCACAGGAGCGATGCCATCATCGTCCTTAATTCGGCGTTGGTATTCCCACTATATCTCGCGCTTCAGGAAAAGAACATACGCATCCCGCAGGATGTGGCGCTGGTATCAATGGAAGACGGTATTGGTTTTGACCTCCTTACCACGCCAGTGACACGACTGCGCAAACCTCTGTCGGCGATGTCGCTCAAGGTGGCTAACATCATATGGTCGGAGGTGAAAAACCAGGGTAAGAGCAAGTATAAGCGCCAGGTCAATATGTCACCTGAACTGGTCATCAGGAGCAGTTGTGGCTCTTATGTAAAATAGTGTAACATGATAAGGATCACCAGGCTGCCTGTTTTAGTTATTATGGCAGTGCTGTTTTCCTGCAACAACCAGCACCTTATTGTTGACAGGAAGCTAAGAAACGCTGTCTTTGAAGACTGCAGGAAAAGATCGGAGATCTATGCCTCGTCGAGAGAAGACCTCTTCAGCCTGGCTGATTCTGTTACCGATAGTCCTCTCAGGGAGGCCGTCTGTTTCATCCTGGCATACATGCCGCTGAGCGATATGGCGGTCTATGAGCCCGCCTATCTTTTGGAGAATAGTTCCATTGCCCTCAGGGCAAGGAGAGAGATGCCATGGGGTAATGAGATCCCGGATGAACTGTTCCTGAATTTTGTCCTCCCTTTGAGGGTCAATAATGAGAATCCTGACGATTTCAGGACCTGTTGTTATGACGAACTAAAGAAACGGGTCGAAGGCATGGATGCCCTGGAGGCGGCTCTTGAGATCAATCGCTGGTGTCAGGAGAAGGTTGCATACCAGCCATCGGATTCCCGCACCTCATCGCCCCTGTCCACTATATTATCGGCACGTGGACGATGCGGGGAGGAATCTACGCTTACCGTTTCGGCATTACGAACGGCAGGACTGCCTGCCAGGCAGGTCTACACTCCCCGATGGGCTCATACTGATGATAACCATGCATGGGTTGAGTTCTGGGCTGCCGGCAGATGGCATTACCTGGGCGCATGTGAACCAGAACCCGTGCCTGACCGTGGCTGGTTCACGGAACCGGCCCGTCGGGCAATGCTGGTGCATACAAGAGCCTTCGGAAAGTATACAGGCGGGGAAACACTGGTAAGAAGGAGTAAGCTGTTCTCGGAGATAAACACCCTTGCCAGATATGCTGAGACAAAAGAGCTGACGGTGAGAGTTAAAGACCCGGAAGGAAATCCGGTCCCCTATGCGGAAGCTGGATACATGCTGTTTAACTACGCGGAGTTTTATCCGCTGGCCACACTTGAGTGCAATAATGACGGAGAATGTGTCATGATGACCGGATACGGCTCCCTGCTTATATGGGCAGATGATGGGCTGAGGTATGGCTATTCCCTCGCTTCACCATCGGACACCCTGACCGAGGTGACCATCTCGACGGTACATCCCGAAGGTCAGCAGATACTCGATATTAAAGTCCCGGTGGCTCCGGTCCCTTTCCCTGCATTAGATCCGGCACTCGCTGAAGAAAACAACCGTGTGGTCAAAAGAGGCGATAGCATCCGGAGTGCCTATATCAGCTCATGGATGGCTGAAACCGACACTAAAAAGATTGCACGTGAAGCCGGCATCAGGGAGGAGACTACAGCGAAGATACTGAAGGCTTCAATGGGCAACTACAGGGAGATAGAGGCCTTCCTTGGCAAAGCCGGGACCAGGGGAGACGTGGCTCTCCGCATACTGGAGAGTGTTTCCGAAAAGGACCTGCGTGACACGCCGGCGAGTGTATTTGCAGACCACCTTGATAATGCCCCTGTAAAAGGCACATGGTCAGACACCTCCCTCTATGACCGTTTTGTGCTCTCTCCAAGAATATCCAACGAGATTCTGTCGCCTTTCAGAAGTGCTCTTATGAAGCTTCCCGGTGACCTGCTGCAGATGTTCCGGACAGATCCCGCCACTATTGTAAGCTGGACAGATACAACAATCTCTGTGACAGACTCTGAAAACTATTATGGCACCCCGCTGACTCCCGAAGGGGTTCTCAGGCTGCATGCAGCAGACAAGCACTCAAGAGATATCTTCTTTGTTGCCCTGTGCAGGACGGCAGGAGTGGCGGCAAGGCTGGCCCCGGGTACCGGCAGGCCACAGTATTATGATAACGGAGAGTGGCATAATGCGTGGTTTACAGGAGAAAAGAGACCTTCAGGCAGCCCGGGATATGTAACATTTATCACGGGTGAAAAAGACTTTCAGCCTGAGTACTATATACACTTCACGCTTTCCCACCTTAAAAACGGTAAGTGTAAAACCCTTGACTACGGCTATGGCGTTAAGATAGAGGATATGCCCGGGCATATAGCTCTTGAGCCCGGCACATATATGCTTACTACAGGTAACCGGGATGAGAATGGTAATGTCCTGGCATCAATAGCCTTTATCGAAGTTAGACCGGGAGAAGAAAAGGATATAATGGTAAGCCAGCGCAAACCCGGTGCTGCCGGCATTGCACTGGGGAGGATAGACCTGACCACTGAGTTGCACTCTTCAGCGGGCAGCGACTTCAGCCTGGGATCCATTTCGGAGAATGGTCTGGTCCTTATGTGGATCGAACCGGGGAAGGAGCCTTCACGCCATCTGCTGAATGACCTGCCGGCACACAGGAAAGAGTTTGCCGACTGGGGAGGATGGTTTATCATAATGACGGATCCGGCACTTGCATCGGACACCCTGAAGCCTTCTTCATTCGCCGGGATGCCTTTGAATACCATGCTTGTATCCGACAAGGATATGGAGTATATGCGCACCATAGCCGGCATTAACCCCGGCGGCCGCCCGCTGCCCGTTGTCCTGTACTGTAACAGCAAGGGAGAGATTCTCTTCTCCTCGGAGGGTTACAGGATCGATACAGGGGATCAGATATTGAAGAAGATCAGACAATAGCCAGGTATGAAGAGAATTCTGTTTTTCGCTGCGGCAGCCATTGCTGCATTATCATGCAGCTCACCGTCTGAAAGCGATTGTACATACCTTGTTGATCCGTTTATTGGCACTGCTGCCCACGGCCATGTCTTTCCCGGTGCCGCCACACCGTTCGGTATGGTTCAGATGAGCCCGGACAACGGTACATCAGGCTGGGACTGGTGCTCGGGATATAATTATGCTGACAGTATGATTGCAGGGTTCAGCCATACTCATCTGAGCGGCACAGGTATAGGAGATCTGTGTGACATCCTTTTCCTGCCATCAATGAATGAGTTTAACCTTGATTTGCCTGACAGTACAGCTTCTATTGCCCGCCTGAACAGAAGCCTCTTCTCACATGCATCCGAGCAGGCCAGGCCAGGTTATTATGCCGTGGCACTGGCCAACGGCATAACAGCCGAGCTTACGGCTACACCCCGATGCGGGTTGCAGAGATATACTGCCAATTATGACGGCTGCGTGTACCTTCTTGTCGATCTTGGTTTTGCCATTAACTGGGACAGACCTTATGAATGCAGGCTGGCATGGGACGGCTCCCGACTGTCCGGAAAGCGCATCTCAACAGGCTGGGCGGAGAAACAATACCTCTTTTTCTCATCACTCTTTTCTGTTACACCCGATAAGGTCATGATGGTAAATGCCGGTAATATAACTGAAGGAATTTCTGTTGACGGCAGGAACGTGGCATGTATCCTTACCTTTAACATGAAAAGAGGAGAGGAGCTGGTAGTTAAAACTGGCATATCTGCTGTCGATGAAGATGGTGCTGCGGAAAATCTTGCCGCTGAAGCGGCCGGACTGGGCTTCAATTCTGCCGCTGCCGCAGCCGGCATGGCGTGGCAAAAGAGGCTCGGTGTGGTTAAGGCAGCATCAACTGATGCTTCGGTGCTGAAGACATTCTATACTGCCCTGTACCATTCGATGATAGCTCCCTGTCTCTATATGGATGCTGATAACCGCTACAGGGGAACAGACGGCAGGGTGCACCAGGATGACCGATTTACAAACTACACCGTCTTCTCACTGTGGGACACATATCGGGCGGCTCACCCGCTGTTTACAATCATCGCTCCCGACAGGGTGCCTGAATTCATAAACACGATGCTCACGATCAGGGATCAGCAGGGCAGGCTGCCGGTGTGGTCTCTTGCCGGTAACGAGACCGACTGTATGATAGGATATCATGCCGTCCCGGTTATTGCAGATGCAATACACAAGGGAATCCCCGGATTTGATTATGACCAGGCTCTCCTGGCATCGGTCCATTCGGCTTCACTCGACTCCAGGGGACTGAACCATTACCGCAGGTACGGATATATACCTTCTGAACTTGAAAATGAGTCTGTAGCCAAGACACTTGAATATGCCATCGACGATTGGTGTATCTCACAGATGGCATCAGATTTAGGCCGGCCTGAGCTGGAGGCCGAGTTTCTCAGACGTTCAGCAAATTACCGGAATCTGTTTGACACAACACTGTTGTTCGTGAGAGGCCGGATGAGCGACGGAAGCTGGCGACCGGATTTTGACCCGCTCTATTCCCATCATACCCGCTCTGATTTCACGGAAGGGAACGCATGGCAGTATACCTGGCTTGTGCCTCATGATGTAGAGGGACTGATATCCTTATTCGGGGGGAGGGAGTATTTTCTTCAGCGTCTTGATTCGTTGTTTAATGTTACTGAGAAGGTCAGGGGTGAAAATGCCTCACCGGATATCAGCGGCCTGATAGGACAGTATGCACACGGTAATGAGCCGTCACACCATATTGCCTATCTGTTCTCCATGGCCGGAGCCCCGGAAAAGACAGAAACCATGGTTCGCAGGATCATGTCAGAGATGTACTCTGACAGACATGACGGTATCTGTGGTAACGAGGACTGTGGACAGATGTCTTCGTGGTATGTCTTCTCTGCCATGGGTTTTTATCCAGTTAACCCTGCCAACGGCAGGTTTATTCTCGGCAGCCCGGCACTGGATAAAGCAATAGTTACCTTACCCGGAGGAAAGGAATTCAGGATTATTGCCGTAAATAACGGTCCTGGAAAAGTAAATGTCAGCGAGGTATTTCTCAACGGTCAGAAAATCGAACGTAACTATATCACCTATGAGGAGATTATGACCGGGGGAGAGCTCCGGTTCATAATGAAATGAACAATGGGTTACATCATTGTTGATAATTATCATCCGGAATCAGCCCTTAAATAATTACATTTGTCTCATTCTGGTGCTGCCGGTTATCGCCGGCAGTGAAAAGGGAACCCTGTTACAATCAGGGACAGTGCCCGCTGCTGTGAAGCCCGGTCCGCCAATTGGCGGATCATTACAGCCGGAATCCCCGCCACTGTCCGCCGGCTGGCGGACGGGAAGGCCCGGTGAGTAGGGATGAGTCAGAAGACCTGCCAGAACGTATCCTGATAAAGGAGCTTTCGGGAATAAAAGTTATGGTTGGAAGGTCACTTGCCTATATCATCCTGTCTCGCATGAGTCACACCCGCGGCGCCGTTGCTGCTGCCCTGTGTTGCTTCCTGCTGCCGCCTGTTTGTCCGGCACAGGATATGTTCACCGATGATACTATCAGTATATCTGCCGTAACCGTCACCGCACCTGCAGCATTACGCCAGACTCCCTTCACGGTACTGAAGATCGATTCTGCCATTATATCACGACTTAGTGGAAGTGATCTGGCGTCGTTGCTTCAGTCTGCAAGCCCTCTTTCAGTGAAAAGATATGGTACTCACGGACTGGCTTCTGTATCCGTCAGAGGCATGTCTGGAAGTCATACCCTTGTTACATGGAATGGCCTCACAGTGAATACCCCGGGAACCGGTTTCAGCGATTTCTCAATAATACCGTTGACGGCAGCCCCGACCGTAAAGATTACTGCCGGAGGCTCCGACCTGGAAGATATTTCCGGTTATATAGGAGGGAAGATAGAGCTCCTGACAGAACCGGTATTTGATTCCGGAACAGAAGGATCAGTATCTTCTTCCGCAGGAAGTTATGGTGATTATTCATTATCCGCTGCACTGAGATCCGGTGGTGTTAATGTTGCCGGCAGGATTGCGATTTGGGGAGCCCGGGCCCGGAACGACTTTCGATTCATTAACATTAATGCTCCCGGAGGAGCATCAGAGGAGCACAGGACTAACTCTGCCGCATCTTCGGGAGGTATCATGGCAGATGTATCATACCGCACAGGGAGATCGGTGCTGGGTACCCATTTCTGGTACAACAGCTCAAACCGTCAACTACCGGGCCCCGTTACGACGGTGCAGCAGGACTTCGGAGAGAGCCAGGACGACAGGTCAGTAAAAGGGGTTGTGGATTACTCATTGACACACGAAAAGCTGAGCGCTTCAATCAGTGCAGGCGGTTCCCATGACATAAACAGGTATTTCAACGAGAATCCTGATCTCAACGGCGACAACAGCTCAGAGACATTGATGATGAAGGCTCGTGTCGGATACAGGGTCTCAGGCATCGTTGAACTGGTACTTGCTACAGGCGATGAATATGAAACGGCTCACTCCCTCAGCTATGATAAAATGCACCGGAGGAATATCTTCTCAACATCGCTGGCAGCCAGAGTAAGCCCCATGCCCAGACTCAGGCTCCTGGCCCAGGTGAGGCAGGCTCTTGTCAGTGACATGAAAGTTGTTCCCGAGTTCACCGCCGGTGCGACATACCTTCTTACGGGCAATGGAGAACATGTGATTAAAGCAAGCCTGACACGTAATACAAAGCTTCCCTGTCTCAATGATCTCTACTGGGTGCCGGGCGGGAACATATCCCTCATGCCTGAGACAGCAGCAGGGGCCGAGGCATCATGGTCATTTGTAAAAATCTCACCCTCAAAAGCAAAGAACAGTCTTGACGTAACATTTCATGCTTCCAGGGTCAGCAACCTGATACAGTGGATACCGGGTGAATCAGGAATATGGTCGGCGGAAAACGTGAGAAGCGTCAAAGTGGCCGGTGCAGAGGTGAGGGCCGGCACCAGCGCCAGGCTGAATGACCTGAGCATCACCTGTTATCTCAATTATGCGCTAACAAGCTCGCTTAATGCCGGGTCAGACATCGCCAACGACAGGTCAGCGGGCAGTCAACTGGTCTACATACCATTGCATCACATGAACCTGAATATCAACGGAGCCTGGAAGATTCTCAGGGCCGGAGTGACTGCCGTTGGAGAAAGCAGACGTTATACGGTGTCGGATAACAGCGAATGGCTCCCTGCATCATTTCTTGCCGATGTATACCTGGGATCTGACATCACGACCAGAGGAACAGTCATAAGCGCTGACATTACAGTGAATAACCTGTTCAACACCTCTGCTGAGAGCGTACGAAATTATCCCATGCCGCTGAGAACATTTAAATTAAGACTAATACTGACATTTTCTAACCATTCTAAATCAAATGAAAACACTGACTAGACTTCTATTTCTGATCATCCCGTTTCTTTTGTCGTGTGAATCAAACGATGAACCGCAGCTCTTTCCTTCCGGCAACGGATTCTTTATTCTTAACGAAGGCAACTACCTTGCAGGCAACGGATCGGTCTCTTTCTACAGCCTTGAGACGAAGGAGATTTATAACAATCTGTTTACAACAAAGAACGAGAGGGCTCTTGGAGATATTCCATCATTTTTTGCTGTTGATGGAGATAAGGGATATATTATCGTCAACAACTCGGGTACCATTGAAGTCGTCGATATGCAGACAATGGAAAGCCTGGCAACGATCACAGGCCTGAGCTCACCAAGACAGATGGTCATACGGGGTCGGAAAGGATATGTCAGCAGCCTTTACTCAAACGAGGTGACAGTGATCGATCTGGATAATCAGGTAATATCAGGTGATTTTAATCTTGACTGCACCTCAGAGGCCATGGTCATTTACGGCAGTAAGCTTTTCTCTGCCAACTGGTCTGGAGGCAATAGCATAATAGTCACCGACCTGGAGACCGAACAGGAGATAACAACTATCACTGTCGGTCTTGAACCTGAAAGCATGGTCCTCGACAGGAATAACAAGCTATGGGTGTTATGCACCGGGGGGTGGAACGGCGAAGAGATACCCAGGATTGTCAGGATCAATGCGGAGACCTGTGATAAGGAAGCAGAACTGTTATTCAGAACCGTCAATGATAATCCCTCGTCAATTACAATAAACAACACGGGTGATACAATATATTACCTGGATGAAGGCGTCAGAAGGATGCCTGTGACGGCAACATCTCTTCCTTCCGGGCCGTTCATTGAAGCCGGCAACAGGCTTTTCTACAAGCTTGCGGCTGGCCCGGCAGGACACATTTGTGTAACTGATGCCATCGACTACCAACAAAAGGGTGATTTTCTCGTTTATAACAAATCAGGTGAGTTGCAGAATGTTGAGCAGGCCGGAATAATTCCGGGATTTATGCGTTTCATGGCTGACTAACCGGTTTTTTGGTAATTTTAAAGCGATAACAGGAAGATATTGAAGAGCCGAATACTCATACCCATCTTATTATTTATTTCATCCGGAATTCTGTACGGACAGACGGAGTTTCCGGTTGGCGCTCCATTCTTCCCTGAAATCCATGAATGGCATGAAATCATTGTCGATCCGGTGCAGATTGAGGTAATGCGTTCATTGGAGCAGGTCAAGGACCAGCCATATCAGTTTGCTATACCCGTGCCTGTTGATCTTTCGCCTGAGAACTCCGGCTTTATTGTCACCACTGCCGATGAGACAATCTGGGTATTGCCTCTCTTCTCCAAGGGGGCCCTGTCACTCAATCTTATAATGGGTCCCTGCAATCTTCCTGACGGAGCTTATATATACATGTATGACCAGGGTCATCATCTGGTACGTGGCGGTTTCACAAACAGCAGCAGTACTGACAGAATGACGATGCCAGTGCTCCCGGTGCCGGGAGACAGGATGGTGCTTGAGTGCCATTTTCCCGGAAGGGCCATTCCAAAGGGATCGATAGGGGTGAAGCAGGTCGCACATGACTTTGCAGGTTTCTTCGGCCTGGAGGGCATCAAGGACATTTACTATGGCAGATCGGATGCCTGCGAGGTTGATCTTAGCTGTTCAACCAACCCCAACTATCTTCTGGCAGCCCGTTCAGTGGTCCGCCTGCTTATTGCCGGGTCCGAGCTGTGCACAGGGGTGCTTGTCAATAATACAGGCAGTGATTACAAGGCTTATGTTCTGACGGCAAACCATTGTATCGAAACGGAGATCCAGGCTGCGAATACAATTTTTGTCTTCAACTATCAGAGTCCATGGTGCAACGGCCCCGACCTTACAAATATGCACTCCCTTACGGGTTCAGTCTTACGGGCGGAGAATCCGGACATAGACTTCTCACTGGTTGAGCTTAACCAGTTTCCTTCGCTGGTTTTCAAACCCTATTTTTCAGGGTGGGACATAACCCTCACCACACCGTCAAACACATTTGCCATTCACCACCCGGAGGGTGATGTCATGAAGATCTCCATCGACGATAACGCCCCCATCACCTCTTCATACCCGATCGCAGGTTTTGTCTCCAACAGCTTCTGGCGTATCTTAAAATGGGAGATGGGAGCTACTGAGCCGGGTTCATCAGGGGGACCGCTATTTGATCAGAACGGGAGGCTCAGAGGAACACTTACCGGTGGAAGTGCAACATGCCTTGATCCGACAAACGACTATTACGCCAAGTTGATCAGGATGTTCAATATTACAGCAGTCCCCGCCACCAACCTGAGGCCATGGCTTGACCCTGTCTCTTCGGGTGCAGCGCTGGCAAGCGGCAGGGACCCTTATGCATATAACCTCTCCAGGTCCGACACTCTCGGAAACCTGGCAGATAGCGACCCGGGCACGTCAAGCAGCTACAGTAACCCGGGATGGGGCCTGTCAACAGGAAATAACTCGGATAGCCTTATAACCTATGCCGAATACTTTCCTTTTACCGGTACCGGGGAGATAGCATGGGTCAGACTGGATGTCGCTGCTGCTTCTTACCTGGATGAGGCTGATTCCATAAGGATCTTCCTCTGGAGCGGCGGAAGCCAGCCGGGTGCAGTTATTGCCTCAAGAAAGATTAAACTGAGAGAGGTTAAAAGCAGTAATGAGCTGGAGGTGGATTTCGGGAGAACCGTTAGTGTTACCGGCCCGTTTTATGCCGGGTATAACATATATTATAAAAGTAAGCTCATCCTTCCCCAGACACAGTTTGCCGTGAAACATTCAGCCCCGTGGCCCCTGGCGTCACAAAATTCAGCATGGTTTCACAATGGTGTTGTCTGGAGGCCTTTTACGCTTCATCCCACATACCCGATGGCTACATCCCTTGGGATAAAGGTGGTCATGGTTGAAAACTCGATACTGAATGCTATAGAAGATCCGGGCCAGGAGGCGCAGGACATGACCGTATTCCCGAATCCATTCTACGGAAGCCTTTCCTTCAGTGTTACAGGTACCGGTGTCAGCGAGACCTCACTCAGGATTTACAACAACACGGGAAATGTGGTATTTGCATCGGAATACAGGAACGTTTTCCCGGGGGTGCTTACTCTTGAACTTCCTCATCTTAAGCCTGGTATTTATCATTACGGGATAATGAATGATACTGTTTTCTATTCCGGTACGCTGATAAAAACAGAACCGAAGCTATGAAGTTCTTCCAGCTAATTCTGACAGCGACCTTTCTTCTCTGTTCATGCCGGCATGGAGGAAAGGTTGATGAACAGGCTCAGCAGGTAGATACAGGCGGTGCCACCCGGTTTGTTATTGAAAAAGAGGAGGGGTTTACAAGGGTTGCAGTAAAGGATCCCTGGCAGAACTCTCATGGTGCCCGGCTGGAATATTACCTTCTGCCACATGATGCGGTGATCCCGGAGGGTGTAAGCCCCGACCGGGTCATAAGAACACCTGTCAGCAGGATGATATGTATGTCTGCTACTCATATTGCCATGCTGAGCGCTCTCGGGTCCACTGATATCCTGGTCGGTATTTCCGGCTCCGGCCTGGTATACGATTCACTGGTCCTCGATGGCCTGAACAGGGGAACAATCCGTGATGTAGGTTATGACGGGAACCTGAACCATGAGCTGATAGTCTCTCTCAGCCCCGATGTCCTTATTGCCTATAGTGTGGCGGCCCCGTCTGCCGGGAGGATGGAGAAACTAGCCTCTGCCGGGATAAAGGTGGTTTATGACGCTGACTACCTTGAGGAACACCCGCTTGCAAGATGTGAATGGATCAGGGTCTTTGGCCTGCTTACCGGTAAGGAAGAGATGGCTGACAGTATCCTGGCTGTAGTCTCTGAGAACTACAGGGAAACAGTGAGGATGGTCAGGAAAAACATTGCAGACAGACCGGAAGTGCTTCTTGGAAGTCCATGGGAAGACGTGTGGTATATTTCTCCATCAAACACCTATACTGGAAGACTTATTGAAGATGCCGGCGGTGATTATCTGTTCAGAGACCTCAAAGGTCCGCACTCTGTCCCATTCTCAGTCGAATCAGTGTACAGGCGTGCCGTTGACGCTGATCTGTGGATTAACCCTGGCAGTGCCGGGAACCTGGCGGAAATTGCGGCTTCCGATCACCGGATGGCCCGGCTGCCGGTATTCATTGAGGGGAGGGTGTGGAACAACAGGAAGAGAGTCACCCCGGAGGGTGGCAACGATTATTGGGAGAGCGCTATCGTAAGGCCTGACATCCTTCTTAAGGATTTCGTATCCATCATTCACCCGGAGCTGATGCCGTACTATCAGCAGTATTATTACAGTAAGCTGCAATGAGACCTCCGGAGAAGCGTATGACCCTTGCTATGTCAGGCCTCTTCATCCTGATGATACTGCTTTTCTTTGCCGATCTTCTGCTGGGCAGTACACGGCTGGAAGCATCGGATGTGATAAGATCGCTCCTTGGCCAGGGAACACCGGGTGGGGAGATAATCATCATGCAGTTCCGGCTCCCGAAGGCTTTAACGGCTATCCTTGCAGGGGCGGCCATGTCAGTCAGCGGGCTCCTGATGCAGACCCTCTTCCGTAATCCGCTCGCCGGACCGGATGTTCTGGGTGTCAGCTCCGGCGCCGGACTGGGAGTGGCACTGACGCTCCTGACAATTACACCACTCATCAGCCTGCCTGAAGGCAGCGCTTTCGCGGGCTGGGGCATAATAATTGCTGCCTGGGCCGGCGCCGGTGCTGTGATGATGATAATAATGGTTGTTTCCACACATATGCGAGACATCATGACAGTGCTTATTGTGGGACTGCTTCTTGCCAGCGCTGTGTCTGCCGTTGTGACGCTGCTGCAGTACTTCAGCAATGAGGCGATGCTGAGAACCTATGTCATCTGGACCATGGGAAACCTGGGCAATATCTCCTACCCTCAGATACGGGCACTGGCATTGTCCACAGCAGCAGGACTGGTCATCTCTTTCGTGATGGTAAAACCTCTCAATGCCATGCTGTTGGGTGAAACCTTCTCCAGGACGGTTGGTGTAAGGATGCAAAGAACAAGAGTCGTTCTGCTGGCTGCATCAAGTATCCTGGCAGGTAGCGTGACGGCATTCTGCGGTCCCCTGGCCTTTATAGGTGTGGCTGTACCCCATATTGCACGGCTTTTGCTGGGTACCACAGACCACCGGTGGCTGATGCCCGGCGTGGCACTGTCAGGTGCGGTGATAATGCTCCTGAGCGATATCATATCCTCTGTGCCCGGAGGAGGTCATATAATACCTGTTAACACAGTCACCTCCCTGATAGGAATTCCTGTTGTTTTATGGATTATACTGGGCAGGGCAGGACTGGGAAGGAGATTCTGATGAGTACCGGAAACATAATAGCAGAGACATCGGGCCTGGCAATAGGTTACAGGATAAGCAGGAGGGTATTTACCGTAATGAGCAACCTCTCGCTGCAGGCAAAGCAGGGAGAGCTGGTTGCTTTGATCGGTCGTAACGGGACCGGTAAAAGCACGCTTCTCAGGACACTGGTAGGACTACAACCGTCCCTGGGGGGTGTGGTGAGCCTCGCCGGCACAGGGTTACACGACATAGGTCCTTCCCGATTGCCCAGGATAGTAAGCTTCACATCAACAGAACCTTTGGCCGTAAGACATATCCGTGTACGTGATGTTGTTGCACTGGGACGCTTCCCGTATACCAACTGGATAGGTGCACTTACTTCCTCCGATGAAGATGCTGTAAGCGATGCCCTGGAAGCGACCGGTATCACCTCACTTGCAGAGCGAAGTATAGACAATATCTCCGACGGCGAGAGGCAGCGTACTCTCATCGCCAGGTCACTGGCACAGGATACAGGACTTCTTGTTATGGATGAACCCACGGCCTTTCTTGACCTGCCTTCAAGGTACGCGATAGTAAGTCTGCTGCGCAGGCTTACACGCGAGAAGGGCAAATGTGTTGTCTATTCAACGCACGACCTCGATACGGCTGTCAATGAGGCGGACAGGATATGGCTGATGACAGGCGAGGGTGTCGCCGAAGGAGCCCCGGAGGATCTTATTCTTAAGGGGATATTTGAGAAGGCGTTTGAAAGCCCCCTGCTCTCTTTCAGCAGCAGCAGCGGCACATTCAGCTTCATCAGGGGAAGAGAGACAGCTATCGCACTTGAGGGAACAGGAAAGACAGCCAGACTGACTGAAAAAGCACTCGGGAGATGCGGGTATAAAACAGACCCGCGTGCCGGGATAAAGGTCGTTGTGGGTGAGAGAGACGGGGAGACCCGATGGACACTGGTTGACGGTGACAGGAGCACCGTTTTCGGTTCACTTTATGACCTGGTAAACAGCCTGCCTGGCGACGCCGGTCAATGACCCTGAAACTTACGGTATGCTTCTATATAAGGAGCTACATCTTCTACTGCCAGCTTCTTGGCGATAATTTTCTTATCCTTATCAAGAATATAGATCAGTGGGGTAGACTCAACGTTATACAGGTAGTCAAAGCGGCTGAGTCGCTGCGGATCCCAGCCGTTGATCCAGCCCAGGCTGTGGTCAACTATATACTTCTCCCATTTTTCCCTGTCAGGCTGGGTACATACGGCAAACACCTCAACACCTTCTGACCTGTGCTTCTCGTAATAGTCTTTCAGAACGGGAGTGGCCTCCTTGCAGTGACCGCAGTCCGGCTCCCAGAAATAGACTATTGTGAAATCGGCTCGCACATCGTATAGCGAAACATAGTGCCCGGCAAATGAACTCATGAGCAGTTCAGGTGCTTTGAGGCCTATCAGGTTGGGCCTCAGACGTTCAACTCTCTTCCTGAGGTCATCCAGGTATTCATCCGATGCCCATGGAGCCCTGCCTGACAGGTATACCTTATCGGCAAGATGAACAACCACAGCATCATGTCCCATGATCTCACTTATCGCATACCTGTTCATGAGCCAGACTGTCACATACTGAAAGACATCACCGTTAACCTTACTTTTATCGAGCAGCCTGTCTGCTTCCCTGATGATTGAATCCGGCGCCTGCAACACCACCTGCCTGAAGAACTGATCGAGCCTGCCACCCAGTATCGGGCTGCGTATCAGGCCCGGTTCGCTGAAGTCAATATTATCAAAGAAATGATCCTTATAGTGGATGTATGACAGTAGCCTCGATACGGAGTCGGGATTGGCTGTCCCCGGCGGGACTACGGGGGCAGGTGTTTCTATTGGGATGATTGACAGTGCTATCGCTCCAAGGAGAGTGCCCTTGTTTTTCGATGCCGTCTCATTTAGAAATTGCTTCATCCTGTTCTCCTGACCGGTAAGTTGCTGCCTGGCAGTAACGGCCTCCTTACTCCCGGGTGCCAACGATTTAAGCCTGGTGCCTATTGCCGTCGCCTCTTCCTGGAGAGCTTTCCATCTCTTCTGATAATCGAGGAACCTGTCATTCTCATCCGATCCCCTGAAGGAGAGAGTTCCGGCAGGATCATGGATGTCGCAGAAAATTTCAAAATGCTGATCGCTGCCGAGGAGAAACTCAAAAAAGATGTTCCCTGGAAGGACGATCATATACACACCTTCCGGTAACCTGTCGCTCCCAGTGAACCTGCAGTAGCCGTTCTTGTCTGTATTAAGGCTGTCTCGTAAATACTGCTGGGTGCCCACGTGATAGGCCATCCTTATTTTTGTGTCAGGGGCTTCCCTGACTGTAACGGAGATTGAGTGTCCGGTCTGCCCTGTAACAAGACCGAGGGACTGAACGATTAATAAGCACAGAATAATTGCGGGGTATCGAGGTCTCATACGGAGATTTGTTTTCACATTTTCATTACACAATTTTCCTGCCAAATGACAGTGATGGTTTTAATCAGGTATAACGCCGGGCATTACCGGATTGTTATGCTGTCTCGTGCATATGGGGCATTTTGTCATCTGTCCATATCCAGCCGGGTCAATTCCGCATAGCCTGAAGATGTTATTACTGCCCTGAGGATGAAATTGAAATGGTTAAGGTCAGTACAGAGGAAAAAATCAGTGGGTGGACTGAAGCTGAGGTTCTCAGGTATGAAGAACCTGCTCCCGGGGCCAAGCCTGAGAGCCTCCAGTTCTCCGGATATGTCGGGCTTCTTTCCGCTAAGCAGGTCTCTTATATACCTGGCGCACAGGAGATCCTCCTCAGTTGAATTCTCCGCCCTGTATCCCATAGCTACGAGGGTGACCTTTTCAGGATTCATCAGCGATATATAGGAGGCCACTGCTGCGGCGTTTACAAGTCCTGCAGCTATTATCTCGGTAGCGCCGGTAGCGTTGATAATACCTCTTGTGCCGGCAGTGGTACAGTGTATCATAGTCTTGCCGGCAAGCCGGGCGGTGAGCATTTCCGTCGGGCTGTTCCCAAGGTCGAATCCCTCCGGCTTCTTTTCGTCCTGTTCTCCTGCAATAATTGTTTCAGCCTTAAGTTTATCCTTAAGAGCGAATGCTTCGGCCGGGGTGGCAACGTCGATAAGGCGTTTTATCCCGTTGTCAAAGGCATAGCATGCGGTGCTGAAGGCCCGGAAGACATCAATTATAACTGTCACGCCCTGAGCCTCCCGGGACCCTTTGATAAACTCTTTTATGGTTATGTCCATGGTGTTTGCTTCAAATTGTGAAGATAAGAATAGTGTTTGAAGATCATTTCTTAAATTTGCCTTCCGGCATTAACTGAACAAACAGATGAATTCATTAATGAGATTCAGCCAGAAAGTAAGGCAGCAAGCCGGAAGACAGGGCAAGGCTGTTGCTGAGCGGTTCAGGCGGTCTGTTCCTTTCTGGATCCGGCAGAGACGCATCATCTATCTTCTGTACAAAGGGATAAAGAGGGATAATATCTACATTAAGGCCTCCGCTCTTACCTTCTATTCAATGCTCTCGGTCATTCCTATAGTTGCACTTGCCTTTGGTATTGCGAAGGGATTCGGGCTGCATGATGAGCTCAGGGCGCAGATTATTATGCAGTTTCATAACCAGGAACAGGTCATGAACTGGATACTTGATTTTGCCAACAAGACCCTTGAACAGACAAGTGGCGGCTGGCTGGCAGGTATCGGGGTGGCTTTTCTTTTTTCTTCAGTAGGACAGCTTCTCAGATATGTGGAGAACACATTCAACTCCATATGGAGGGTGGATGAAACGAGGGTGTGGTACCGCCAGATCACAGACTATCTGGCTGTGATAATCATGGTTCCTTCACTCTTCATTGCCTCCAGCAGCGCAACGGTACTCGCCACAACAAGGCTTAATGATATTCTCAGCCAGTCTGACATGCTTGAATGGCTCAAGCCGGTGATCTCAGTTCTGGTCCAGCTTATTCCATTCATACTCCTCTGTACACTCTCCACCGTTGCCTTTCTGGCAATGCCAAACACCAGGGTAAAAATCCGCTCGGCACTGATAGCCGGGTTGCTGACAGGTATTGCCATGCAGGTGCTGCAGATTATTTATGTTGAATCCCAGATGGGAATAACAAGGCTGGGTACCCTGTACGGCAGCTTTGCTGCAATACCTCTGCTCATGGTATGGATACAGATGAGCTGGGTGGTGGTTCTCATGGGGGCACAGCTCTCATACTACCTGCAGAATATAACACGTTTTGAGTTTGAATTTGAAGTCCAGGTCGTCTCTCCGAAGCAGAAGAAGAGATTGTCACTGCTGGTAATGCATTCGCTTATCACTGACTTTGTCAAAGGTAAGAAACCCCGGGCACCCGAGGATATCTCACAGGAGCTTAGCCTGCCGGTGAGGACGGTTCATGACTGCCTGGATATGCTTCATGAAGCCTCAATGGTAACCGAGGTATGGAGCGACGATGAGGAGAAATACCTGTATCAGCCTGCAACGGACATCAACAGGATGACATTGTCATTTGTCCTCGACAGGATCGACTCTTCGGGATCACTACACAAAGTGGTGATCAACAATGCCGATTACAGAAAGATAGATACGGCCCTGACAAAGTTTGAGAATATGGTTGCTTCTTCCGAGGTAAATGTCCTTCTGAGGGATATTTAAACCATTACCTGTTCCTGAAGGGTGACAGGCGGAATCGTCTCACATACCTGATTAATTCATCAAGCGACTTCCAGTTGTCAAAGAGGTAGTGAGGGGCGTTCACTATTATCTGCCGTGTTTCGGGATGCATAGACCAGTAGCTTATGAGGTTCGATGCCCTGAATATGCGGTCTTCCGAGCCAATAAGGGAATAATCCCAGGAGAACCCTGTCTGCACAGGCTCCATCATCCGGTTGTACAGCCACCTGAGCTCATCCTGAAGGGATTTCTCTGTCCTGGTGGGTATGTACTCCCTGTTCATCTCAAAACGGCTTCTTGTCCCGAACATTCTCAGATAGAACTTACCCATACTATAGTTTGAGATGTTATCGAGTGTTGCTTCGAAGATCTTGAGAGGAATGCCGTATTTGTCGTCCGCTGCCACAGGAGTGCCGTTAATGGCGATGGTAAGATCCGGCTTTATACCCATCTTACGGCTATAATACTCGGCAGCCCAGACCCCCAGTGACCACCCGATCACCGTAACCCTTCTGTAGGTTTTCATCTCAGGAAGGATAAGCGGTTCATCTGCCGAATAGTTGTAAAAGAGGATGAAATCGGAATCGTCAGAGCAGAGATTGGAAAAGGCCTTTTCATCTATTCCCCAGGTACCGAAGAGAATGAGGAGATCCCTGTTATTCTCAAATCTTCGGAGGAAAGTTTTCATCGGCAGATATAAAAGGAAAAAGAGGAGAGGGTCACCGTGGTACTTTAAGGAACGGGCTTATGAGATAATCCCGGAATCTACTGTCTGATAAAAGGAAGTAACCTATGGTAGTCAGCCTATAGGTCCATGTGAAAGTCAATGTCTGCAATACAATCCTATTGATTCCCACTGGTAACCCTTACTCTCCTCTTTTATTTCGTCATTAGCTTTGGACAAAAATAGTAAATTATATTTCATAATGCAAATATTTAAGTAAATAATAAACCGCTGAATTGGTGCGCGGGTTGTTAATATCATATGTATTGCTTAATTTTAAACTGAATATTGGATCATTCTTTATCCTCACACCAAATCTTCCGTATGATACCTGAAATTATCAGCATCAGGCATGATGAAGGCTCCGGGTTCAGAACCGAATGGGTCGATAATGAAAGCAGTTTCCTTCACCTGCATCCCGAGTATGAGATAGTCCTGAACATCACCGGTAACGGCACCCGTGTCGCCGGAGATTCCGTTGAGATTTTCGACCGTTATGACCTCGTGGTATTCGGTCCTGACCTGAAGCATTTCTGGAATTTCTACAGGAAGGATGAAAATGACACAGGCCGGCACGCTATCATGGTGCATTTCAGGCGTGAATCTCTCGGGGATCAGTTGCTCTCACAGTTTGAGACTACAGAGCTTCGCAGGCTGCTCGATGATTCGGCCAGGGGCATAGCTTTTACTGCCGAAACAGGGATGGCGGCTGAAGGGCCTATGAGGAGGATGCTTACGGAAACGGGGATGAAAAAGATGGTAAGCCTCTTCACCCTCCTTGAGATACTCTGTTCTGCCGGAAAGTTCAAATTACTGTCAGGAGAGAGCTCGGCCGGCAGCCGTGATATGCTTGACAGCCGCCTTACAGAGGTATGTACCTTTGTCAGGGAGAATTTCTTCAGGCCGATACCGGTGAAAGAGGTTGCTGCTGTGGCGAAGATGAGCCCCCACTCCTTCAGCCGGTTCTTCTCGCGAAGCACCGGCAGCGGTTTTGTAGATTACGTAAACCAGGTACGATCCAACAAAGCATGTTACCTCCTCCGTGAAACGGACCATCAGATAAATGAGATAGTCTTTGAATGTGGTTTTGCAACAGTATCCAACTTTAACAAACAGTTTCGCAAACATACAGGAATGTCCGCACGGGACTACAGGGCACAATACAGAAGCTGACTGTTTCTTCTGCCTGGTTTAATCCACCGTTAACGAATGATATTTTTCATGCCGCGTATTGATCCGGTTTACTAAATTTGCCTCTGAACGAACTCTTAAAAGATCTCGACTATGGGAATGACTTTAACCGAAAAAATCATTGCGGCTCACTCAAAATACGATACAGTTAAACCGGGTGATATTGTTGATATTACTATTGATGCACGTGCTGCCAGGGATTTCGGCGGTGCCAATGTGGTCAAGAACCTTAATGACTTCGGCCTGACGGTAGACGATCCGGAGAAGACATTATTCACATTCGACTGCAATCCTACCGGCTCCGACCAGAAGTATGCCGTCAACCAGCATGCCTGCAGGCAGTATGCCCGCTCCAACGGAATAAAGGTTTATGACATCAATGCCGGCATAGGTACCCACCTTCTCATGGAAGAGGGATATGTATGGCCGGGCGCAACAGCAGTGTCTACCGACTCTCATGCAAATATTCTGGGGGCTGTAGGGGCATTCGGCCAGGGAATGGGGGATATGGACATCGCCGCAGCTTGGAACAGTGGCCGGGTATGGTTTAAGGTCCCCGCTTCTGTAAAATTGAATCTTACAGGTACAATGGCCCCGGAAGTAACGGCTAAGGACGTGATCCTTAACCTCCTCCGTATTTATGGCGCAAACACGCTTCTGGGTTATAGTATAGAGCTCTGCGGTGAGGCCGTCGACCGGATGACCCTCGATGAACGCATAACAATCGCCTCCATGGCAACCGAGATGGGTGCTATAATCATTCTCTTTCCGCCCAACGAAGAGGTAATAGAGTACTGCCGTGCAAGAGCCAGATCTGCATTTGAGCCTGTTTATGCTGACAGAGATGCTGAATATGCCATCACTGCTGATGTCGACACCGGTACTTTCATTCCAATGGTCTCCCGTCCCGGTGAACCTCATGACACCGTGGGTGTTAGCGATTTGCCTGTCACCAGGATAGATTCAGCCTTTATCGGCAGCTGCACGAACGGACGTATTGAGGACATGAGAACAACGGCCGATATACTGCGGGGCAGGAGGGTGGCTCCCGGCGTGGTGCTGAAGATTGTCCCTTCCACTGATGCGATATGGAAACAGTGTCTCGAGGAAGGACTTATCGATGTCTTTAAACAGGCAGGGGCCCTTGTCTCAAACGCAGGCTGTGCAGGTTGTGCTGCCGGGCAGGTAGGACAAAACGGCAAGGGAGAGATCACGGTGAGCACCGGTAACCGTAACTTCCCGGGGAAACAGGGCCAGGGAAGCGTTTACCTCGCGTCGCCGGCCGTCGTAGCATCATCGGCACTTGCCGGCTATATAACAACACCCGGGAACATACCCGAGACACCGCCGGAATTCAGCTTCACAGCAGCCCGGCCTGTTGCACCACAACATGTGACAACGGTGAAAAAGACAGACAGGCCCGTTGTCATTAAGGGCAGGGTATGGGTAATCAGACGTGATAACATCGATACGGACATGATCTTCCATAACCGTTACCTGGCAATAACAGACATACGCGAAATGGGCCAGTATACATTCGACAACCTTGAAGGATACAAGGATTTTGCACAAAAGGCGCAGCCGGGTGATATCATCGTAGCAGGAAAAAACTTCGGCAGCGGAAGCTCACGCCAGCAGGCCGTCGATTGTTTTGTTTCGCTCGGTATCCAGGCAGTGGTGGCGATGTCATTCGGGGCGATTTATGAGCGAAACGCCATCAATGCTGCCTTCCCCGTGCTTACATACAGCTCCTTCGAAGAGATTGACCTGAAGGATCAGGATGTGATAACCATCAACCTGGTAACAGGGGAGGTAACTAATGACAGGAACGGGCTCGGGACTAAAATCAACCCGTTCTATGACGCACAGTATGAGGTATATATGAGGGGTGGATTGCTGGGTAAAATTGAATGAAGCAATCATTCCCGCTAAGACACTTATCTTAAAGGAGACAAAACCCGCATGCTGGTAACAGAATTACTGGCCGAAAGGGGAGATGCCCATGATGAGTGTCGTCACTCACAAAGCGAAAAGATATCATACTTTACTAACCAACTCCTTTTATCATGAAACCAAAGACATTTGTTGAAAAGATACTGGGTGCTCCTGAGGGGGCTGTTGTATTCAGAAAACCTGATCTTATCCTCACCCATGACAATACCTCGAGCATATACCAGACCTTCCGGAAAATGGGTGGAGAGAAGGTGTCCGACCCCGGGCAGATGCTCGTCGTGCTGGATCATAATGCACCTCCTGCTGACGCCAAGCTGGCGACCCAGTATCAGGACATAAGGAATATTGTGTCGGACCAGGGTATCAAGAAATTCTATGATTCCGGAATGGGGATCTGCCACCAGATGATGTCTAACCATGCCCGTCCGGGGATGATTATTGTCGGATCCGACAGCCATACATGCACTGCCGGGGCATTTAATGCCCTGGCAGCAGGTATTGACCGGACCGAGGCAGCAGGGATATGGAAGCGTGGTGAAACGTGGTTTCTTGTTCCTCCCTCAATGCGTATCGACCTCACCGGAAAGCTGCGGCCGGGTGTCAGTGCCAAGGATCTATCGTTATGGATTATAGGGATGCTGGGTTCTGACGGCGCCAATTACATGTCTATTGAGTTCCACGGTGAAGGCGTGGCTACGCTGGGCATAAGCGAGAGGATGACCGTTGCCAACCTGGCTTCCGAGATGGGAGCCAAGAATGCAGTCTTCCCGGCGGATGAAGTACTGCACAAATATATTGATTCGGAGACCGAAGGGGTATGGGCCGATGAAGGTGCGGAGTACCGCTGCCGTATCTCCATAGACCTTGCGAAAATCTTTCCGCTGGTTGCAGCCCCTCATCATGTAGATAACATTAAATCCGTGGCCTCGGTAAGTGGAACGGTTGTCCATGAGGGTCTCATCGGCACCTGTACCAACGGCAGGATAGAAGATCTGCGGATAGCTGCTGCCATCCTTAAGGGAGCACAGGTGAAACCTGGATTTCAGCTTCACATCATACCCGCATCAAAGAATATATATATCCAGGCCATAAGAGAGGGTCTTATCACTGACATGATTGAAGCCGGCGCCAATATCCTGAGCCCCAGTTGCGGGCCATGCCTTGGCACCGGGCAGGGTATCCCTGCCAGCGGTCATACGGTGATCTCTACCGCCAACCGTAATTTCCTGGGGAGGATGGGTAACAAGGAAGCCTCCATTTACCTTGCCTCACCTGCTACGGTAGCTGCCTCAGCCATCACCGGAGTCATAACTGATCCGAGAGCGGTAAAGGGAGACGAGGTTTTCCCGTTCACCCCGGCCCAGAGCAAAACAAACGCGATAGCCGAGGGAGAAAACAGGAGAGAAGGTGTCGTCTGGAACTATGCCGATGTCGACAATCTGAACACTGACCAGATGTTTGCAGGGAAGCATACCTACAGCGTCATGAGTTCTGATGCCGCAGCAATACTACCACTGCTCTTCGGTGACTTTGACCCGTCATTTGCGAAGAATGCACAGGCAGGAGATATAATCATTGCAGGAGATAATTTCGGATGTGGCAGCTCACGTGAACATCCGTCAGTCGGGCTGGCTCATATGGGCATTAAAGCAGTTGTCATCAAGTCTGTCAACCGGATTTTCTATCGTTCCTCGATAAACCAGGGCCTGCCGCTTATTGTCCACAGGGAGGCTGTAGAGGCTTACAGGCCAGGCGACAGGGTTGAGATCGATTTCGACAGGGGCTCTCTTCTTGTTGGTGATAAGAACTTTTCTTTCGAGCCACTGCCCCGGGAGCTGAAACAGATCATTGAGAAAAAAGGACTGGTTAACTGGATAAAGACAGCATGACGGTCCCGGTCCTCCCGGTATCCTGTTGTCAATAGGAAAAAACTGATTATATTTGCGGCGGTTTTTAAGCCGCATCAGGGTTCCGTAGCTCAGTTGGATAGAGCAACAGCCTTCTAAGCTGTGGGTCGAGCGTTCGAGTCGCTCCGGAATCACAAAAACCGGTAGTCTGATGATCCGGTACCACACCACAATGGTGGCATGAGTAGTATCAATATTAAATCAGTCCTGAAGATTATCGGACTAATCCTGTTAATCTCCTCTGCAACATTCCTCCTTTGTATACCTGTAGCACTGATATATTCTGAACCTGTAAGGCCCTTTCTACTATCCAATATTACGGCACTTATACCAGGTGCCCTTCTCTATTTTCTTATCAGAAGTTCCCTGCATGACAAGGTTACAACCAGGGAAGGTTATCTGAGTGTCACCCTTGGCTGGATGGTGCTGGTGCTGTCGGGCGCTTTGCCATACCTCTACAGTCATGAACTGAGAGGGATCATAAATGCACTTTTTGAGAGTGTATCGGGTTATACGACAACAGGCGCATCCATACTTACCAATATTGAAGCCACATCCCGCTCCGTACTCTTCTGGCGCAGTCTCACCCACTGGATAGGAGGGCTGGGCATTATTCTTCTTGTAATAGTAATACTGCCTTCGCTGAAGGTGGGCGGTTATAACCTCTTCGTAATGGAATCGTCACTCAAGGAGAAGATACTGCCGCGAACCAAATCGATGGCAAGGGTGGTGCTTATGATATACCTCGGGCTGACAATCATTGAAACAAGCCTGCTCACTGCCGGCGGAATGAACCTGTTCGACAGTATCTGCCATTCGTTCGGGACTATTGCTACAGGAGGTTTTTCAACACAGAATACCAGTATTTCCGGTTACTCTCCATACATTCAATATGTTATTGCTATCTTCATGTTCCTGGCAGCAACCAGTTATGTCATATTCTACCATGTCGTCAAGAGAAACTTCACCAGGATCAGATCCAATGAGGAGTTCTGGTTCTACATTTTCTTCACGACAGCGGCAGTAGCGACAGCTACCCTTATGCTCTATTTCGGGACGGAGAGGTCGTTTGAGCTCGCCTTCAGGCATTCTTTCTTCCAGGTCATATCAACAATAACGACAACGGGATATGCTACTACCGATTACACGTTGTGGCCACCGGCTGCCCTTGTACTGATATTCCTCCTGATTTTTATAGGTGGCTCTACGGGATCGACTACCGGGGGTGTGAAAATGGCCCGGCACCTGATCTCCCTGAAGAACCTGCGGAATGTTGTGGTAAAACTACAGCATCCTAACGCCATTACACCTGTTAAGCTTAACGGCCATGTGGTGCCGGAACATATTAACAGCCTGATGACTGTTTTCATCCAGTTATACCTGCTGATTTTCGTGGCCGGGACGCTGGTAATTGTTATTTCCGGAATACCCGCAGATGAAGCAGCCGGTTCTGCCGCATCATCGCTGGCGTGCGTTGGCCCCGGCCTCGGAGCATCAGGTAATTTTGGAAACTTTGCTCACTTCAACGACCTGGCAAAAATGACAATGGTACTTCTGATGATTATCGGACGTCTGGAAATCTTTACAATCCTGGCACTATTTACCAGGGCATTCTGGAAGAAGTAAGCCGTTTTCAGATGCTTAGAACTAAAATTATCTAAAAACCCGAAAAAAAAGCGACAATATTTCAAAAACTACTTTACCTTTGCACGCAAATCAAAATTATTGCAATGAATAAAGGAATTGTTAAATTTTTCAATGTATCCAAAGGTTTTGGGTTCATTAAAGACGCCAACTCATCGAAAGAGTATTTCGTGCATTCCACTGGCCTGATCGACAAGATCAAGGAGAATGATGAAGTAACATTTGACCTCCAGGAAGGTAAGAAAGGTTTAAATGCCGTTAATGTAAGACTTGCATAGTTAACGATATAATGTACATTTAATGACCTTGGTCCCGGCATGATATGCCGGGACTTTTTTTATGATTTTACCTGAACATTCACCGCCCCGGGTTGTTTTATCAAAATATTGAAGTTCTGTATTTTGACCCATAAGAAATAGCCATGTCAACAGTGAGTGTTTATCTTAATTTTGAGAAGGAGACCGAAGCTGCGTTCAGCTTCTACAAGAGTGTCTTTGGCACTGAGTTCCACGGAGGAATTATGCGATTCAGCGATGTGCCTCCTGCTGAGAATATGCCCCCTCTTGCTGAAGAGGAGAGGAACCTTGTGATGCATGTTGCATTACCGCTGACAAGCGGTTTCATGCTGATGGGCAGCGATGCTCCAAAGTCGATGGGATTCAGGGTCTTCCCCGGTAATAATGTTCATATTAACCTGCAACCGGATACCAGGGAGGAGACCAGGCGTCTTTTTGCAGCGTTGTCTGAGGAAGGTGTCGTCGAGCAGGAACTGCAGGATATGTTCTGGGGCGATTTTTTCGGAAGTTGCAGAGACAGATTCGGTATCCAGTGGATGTTTAACTGCGCCGAAAAAGCTGATAATTAAGATTCCCGTCTGCCGAAGCAGGGGCGGAAAAAAGGATCTGACCAATAACTCTTTTCCTTGGATATCACACGGTATCAAACATGATCATCCCGTCAATGCCAGGTATTGGGCTGCTATTGTTTGCCCGCTCCAAGTCCGAATCTCTCTTCTGCCACCCTCTGGATAAGACTGACGGTTTCCTCTATCCCAAGGAGCGATGAGTTTATGCACAGGTGGTAAGATTCAGCAGTGCCCCAGTTCTTGCCACTGAAATAGTTGTAATAAGCAGCCCTGCCCTTGTCAGTCTTTTCTATCATATCCTTTGCCTTGTTTTCGGATATGTTGTGGGTCTCCGATATCCTTCTGACACGGTCTTCCAGAAAGGCGCTTATGAAAATCCTGAGGCAGTTTTCTTCATCTTTCATGACATAATCGGCACACCTGCCGACAAAAATGCATGACCCCTCTTTTGCCAGCTTTCTCATCACATCACTCTGGATCTTGAATAAAGATTCATTACTCAGGTAGTAGCTTGAAAAGAAATTGTCATTCATGGAGCTTCGCAGTCCCAGCAGTCCGGGAAAGAGGCTGAAGTGTTTCATCTCATCCACTCTCTCGAAGAATTCCTCTTTAAGGCCGCTCTGTCTGGAGGCTATCCTGATCAGCTCCTTATCGTAGAATGAGATCCCGAGTCGTGCAGCCAGCTTCTGCCCGATTTCCCGGCCTCCGCTTCCAAGCTGCCTCCCGATGGTAATCACATATCTCTGTGTCATAGACCGGTATTTTGCTCTATTCAAATTTACTGATAAAAGATGAATATTTTTGTTGAAGGTACATGTAATTGACGGGTTGAGGTACTACGGCGCCTGTCGGCAGGCAATGACATGGTAGTATCCTCGTCCTGATCACCTGCAGGTAAGCAGAAAAGACTGGGATAAGGTGCCCAGGTGATTGTTGAGGCTTCCCCTGATTAACAGAATTTACTACTTTTAGAAATTGCATTCCAAATAAGTAAACCGGCAGTAATGAAAAGAACCTGCATCCTTGCCCTTGACCAGGGTACCACCAGTTCCAGGGCCATTGTATTCGACAAAAACGGACTTCCGGTTGCATCGGCTCAGAGGGAGTTTAAACAGATATTCCCGAGTCCCGGCTGGGTGGAACATGATCCTGAGGAGATATGGGCTACTCAGGCCGGTGTGGCTGTGGAGGCTCTCACCATTGCAGGAATTGAAAGCAGGGATGTTGTAGCGATAGGCATCACCAACCAGCGTGAGACCGTTGTCGTCTGGGACAGAATTACAGGCAAACCTCTTTATAACGCAATAGTATGGCAGGACAGACGTACTTCCGGTTATTGTGACCTGCTCAGGAAGGAAGGCCATGAAAAGACCGTCACTGAAAAAACAGGGCTGATCATCGATGCCTATTTTTCTGCAACCAAGATAAGATGGATCCTGGATAATGTGGCCGGGGCAAGGGAGATGGCCCGGAGAGGAGAACTTGCTTTCGGAACAGTGGATTCCTGGCTGGTCTGGAAGCTTACAGGCGGCCGGACGCATACAACTGATGTCTCGAATGCATCACGGACAATGCTCTTTAATATTCACACTATGGCATGGGATGATGATCTGCTTCGTCTCTTCGACATCCCCGGAAACATGCTTCCGGAAGTTCGCTCCTCAAGTGAGGTGTATGGCTTTACCACCGGTCTCTTTTCTGTATCTCTCCCTGTGGCTGGCATTGCCGGGGACCAGCAGGCAGCTCTCTTCGGACAGATGTGTGTCGATCCCGGGATGATAAAGAATACCTACGGAACAGGATGCTTCATGATGATGAATACAGGGACAAGGCCCACAGAGTCGAAGAGCAGGCTTCTTACCACGGTTGCATGGAAGCTGGGAGAGGAGACCGTTTATGCTCTTGAGGGCAGCATCTTCATTGCTGGAGCCGTCGTGCAGTGGCTTCGTGACGGCCTGGGAATTATCAGGCAGTCATCTGATGTTGAGGTACTGGCCTCGCAGGTCAGCTCGAGTGAGGGTGTTTATTTTGTCCCTGCCTTTGCCGGCCTGGGAGCACCATACTGGAACCAGCATGCCCGCGGAACAGTAACAGGGCTCACCCGTGGCTCCACAGCGGCACATATTGCACGTGCCGCCCTTGACAGTATAGCCTATCAGACACTTGACGTGCTGCATGCCATGAAAAACGATTCAGGCATCAATATCAGGGAGCTCAGAGTTGACGGCGGGGCAACGGTAAACAGCAGCCTGATGCAGTTTCAGGCTGATCTGCTGCAGGCTGCAGTAGTACGTCCGAAGATCACGGAGACCACTGCCCTCGGTGCAGCATATCTTGCAGGACTGGCTACAGGGTTCTGGAGCGGCCTGAACGAAATCGGTAAACAATGGCAGGTTGACCGTACCTTCCACCCGGGGATAAGACAGGATGAGACCCATGCTCTTGTGAGCGGTTGGCATCGCGCCATCAGGGCTGCCAGTACATGGGCTGACGATAAATGAGATACAGGTACAATGTGCCTGTTTCTCCAGGGACTGCCGTAACAGCAGCGATCACTGCCCGGAAGACCTTAATAACATGCCTGCCCGTCAGCATCCGGTAATATGGTGTGTCTTTATTCCTGCCCTGTAAACATTGGCCTTTGCCGGCCTGTTTTGTTCTCCGGAATTTTTGGTAGATTTATGGCTCAAATCTGAATGATAAAACATGTAAGTTTATCGCAGGCCAGCATACTGATAAACAGCTGCAGCATGCTGGTCACTGAATCAAATCAACGAATAACAAAATAAATGATGAAAAAGATCATCCTGGTGATTGCTGTGCTTCTTGCTTTCCAGTCGCGACCGGCAAAGGCAGTGATAACTGACAGTACTGACGTTTTTCTTATAACCTGTGCCCCGGGCGCCGAGAGCTATTCCATATACGGCCATACCGCGCTACGGATAGCCGTCAGGGGAACATCCTTCGACAGGGTTTATAACTGGGGCATATTCGACTTCTCCACGCCACACTTTGTCTACCGTTTTGCCAAGGGGAGGCTTGATTATCTGCTTGGGGCCTATCCCTATGAAGATTTTCTGAGCGAATACATCTCAGAAGGACGGCCGGTATGGTCGCAGAAGCTGAACCTGACAGGTGCCGAGAAGGAGAACCTGTTCGAGCTCATTAACGAGAACCTCAGACCCGAGAATATTAAGTACAGGTATGACTTTTTCTTTGACAACTGCGCCACACGTGTACGGGATATTGTTGCAGCTTCCGCCACAGATACGGTGATATTCCCTGAAAGAGAAAAGAAAAAGACCTTCCGTCAGCTCATTGACCCATACCAGAAAGTACTGCCATGGCTTGACCTGGGTGCTGACATGTTGCTGGGGCTTCAGGCTGACAGGAAAGCAACCGCTTTTGATGAGATGTTCCTCCCTGTGATGCTGAGAGATAACATGCAGAACACTGTCATTGTACACAACGGATTGGAGGAGCCTCTTGTGGGGCCATTGGAAATCGTATCAGATATAACTGCCCCTGCCGGGCAGGCAAAACCATGGATGCCACAGGCGGTCTTTTACCTTGTGCTGGTATTTGTGATCCTGCTGACATTTGTCTTCAAGAGACCCGGACTTGAGAAAGCGGCCGACTTTGTTATCTATTTTATCTATTCCGTGTTGGCTCTGCTTATCGTGTTCACCAATATCTTCTCCGAGCATGATGCGCTTCATTTCAACCTGCTCTTCCTCGGGATAAATATTCTTATCCCCGTCCTCTTCGGCTACCTGTTTTCAAAGAGGAAAGCTATACGCCTGAGCAGGGTGGCATTAGGCATATCACTGCTTTGGATACCTGCATCACTCATTGCCGGACAGGGTATCAATCCTGCCATTCTGCCAATTGTTCTGATAATAATGGTAAGGCTCTTCAGACATTGCGAGTTCGGGAAAGAGCTTTAACACATCTTTAACAACCTTTAACAAGGTTTTTTAATATCAGAAATGATCTTTGCAGGTGATTTTGCAGAGTAGAAACAACACATCTATATATGGAACATACAACTGATATCAGGCTCCTTAATGAGAAGATTGAAAAAGAGAGCTCTTTTGTTGATCTGCTGAGGCAGGAGATTAATAAAGTTATCGTCGGGCAGCGTCATCTCACTGACTCGCTGCTTATCGGCCTGTTATCCAACGGCCACATCCTTCTTGAAGGTGTGCCTGGTCTGGCCAAGACACTGGCAATTAAGACACTGGCATCAATCATAGATACCAGGTTCAGCAGGATACAGTTCACCCCTGACCTGTTGCCTGCCGACCTTCTCGGTACTATGATATACAGCCAGAAGAAAGAGGAGTTTATTGTACGTAAGGGTCCGATATTCGCCAATTTCATCCTGGCCGATGAGATAAACCGTTCACCGGCAAAGGTACAGAGCGCTCTGCTTGAGGCCATGCAGGAGAGACAGGTGACAATAGGAGAGAACACATATAAGCTTGATGAACCGTTCATGGTACTGGCAACGCAGAACCCGATAGAACAGGAGGGCACCTATCCGCTTCCGGAGGCCCAGATAGACAGGTTCATGCTTAAGGTGGTCATAACATACCCTGAAAAGGAGGAGGAGAGGTCAATCATACGCGAAAACCTTGCCAGCGAATTCCCGAAAGCAAATACCATCCTTAAACCTGATGATATCCTGAGAGCCAGGAAAGTGGTCAGGGAGGTCTATCTTGATGAAAAGATTGAGAACTATATCCTGGACATCGTATTCGCCACACGCCAGCCTGACAGGTTCGGACTATCGAAGTTCACACCACTTATTGCCTACGGGGCTTCACCCAGGGCCGGCATTAACCTTGCCCTGGCAGCCAAGTCGTATGCCTTTATCAAGAGAAGAGGTTTTGTCGTGCCGGAGGACATACGTTTCCTGTGCGCAGATGTTCTCAGGCACCGCATAGGTCTTACCTATGAGGCTGAGGCTGAGAATATTACGCAGGACCAGATAATCGCTGAAATACTTAATACTGTAGAGGTTCCGTAGAAGGTATGAGGACACTATTTGCAGTCATCCTAATTGCACTGTTGCGTCCCGTGGCAGCGCAGGACTTTATCGGTCTTACAGAAAAGAGGATAAAGGAGGTTATGACGGCTGAGAAACCCGGGCTCACAATCGATAACCATGTGAGGAACAACAGTTACAGGTATCTCAAATACCGTTCCGGCGATGACCGCGAAACTTGGGTGATTTTCCTTGACGGAAAGGGCAGATGCGAAGGAGTAAGGATAACCTGTGACAACAGATCCTATGACGGCAGGATAAAAGAGCTTAATGATCTGTACGGACAGGTTGAAGACAACAGGTGGAGTTACAAAACCGGTGGCAGTGAAATAAATATAGTGCTTAAGAGGGAGTCATGGTTCTTTACCCTGACTTACGAGCCGGCAAAGCAAAAAAGGTAAAAGTGGAAACGACAGAGCTGCTAAAAAAAGTCAGAAAGATCGAGATAAGGTCACGTGGCCTGACACGGCAGATATTTGCCGGTGAGTACCATAGTGCTTTCAGAGGCAGAGGTATGGCCTTCAGTGAGGTGCGTGAATACCAGTTCGGTGATGATATACGTAACATTGACTGGAATGTTACAGCGCGACTCGGACACCCTTACGTCAAGGTGTTCGAGGAGGAGCGTGAACTCACCGTGATGCTCCTTGTTGATGTCAGCCGTTCAGGCGATTTCGGGACAGTCTCTTCAACCAAGAGGGAGATGATGACCGAGATCGCAGCCGTGCTTGCATATTCCGTAATAGCAAATAATGATAAGGTGGGATTAATGCTGTTCTCTGACAGGGTTGAGAAATACATTCCGCCGAAGAAGGGTAAAGGTCACATGCTGAGAATTATACGCGAGATGCTGAGCTATGAGCCAGAGGGATCGGGAACATCACTCTCCGAACCCCTGCGTTATCTCACCAATGTGCTGAGAAAGAGGTGTACTGCCTTTGTGCTGTCTGACTTCATGGCTCCTCCTTTTGTCGATTCGCTTCGAATAGCTTCCGGCAAACATGATGTTGTGGCACTTCGTATCACCGACAGGAGGGAGAAGGAACTGCCTGATGTGGGTTTCATGAAAGTAAATGACCCGGAGACAGGCAAGGAGATGTGGATAGACACTTCTTCATCACGGGTACGGAAGGAATATGCGGCAAACTGGATGAAATATGACGCGGCAGTAAGCAACACTTTCCTGACCTGCGGTGTGGATGTGGCTTCAATAGCCACCGGCGATGACTATATCAAGCCTCTTATCTCATTATTCAAACACAGGTAATAAAATGAGAAGGGTATTATTTACAGCTGCAACATTACTGGTTCTCTCGTCAGGTTCATTTGCCCAGGAGATAAAGGTTACAGCGTCACCTGACACCAGCACCATACTTATAGGCGATCAGACAGGCTTTTCAGTAACGGCACAGCTGCCCGCAGGCACCGTAGCCGGGTTGAATATTGCAGGTGACACTCTGGCCGGCAGGATTGTAATACTTGGGAGGAGCCCGAGAGATACTGCCATAGCGCCTGACGGAAATATTACAATCACCGACAGGTACCTTATAACGGCATTTGATTCGGGAACATATGAGATACCACCGTTTTATGCCGAGATACCTTCAGGAGACAGTCTGATCAGGTTCTATTCCGATTATTCTTTCCTGAAGGTCATTCGTCCTGATATTGCACTGCAGGATACTACCGATGTTATTTTTGATGTCGTACCCCCGAGAACAGCACCGGTGGCTTTCTCGGAAATATTGCCATGGATCATCATTGCCCTTGTCGCGGCGGTCATCCTCTGGCTTCTGGCTCGTTTTCTGCCAAGGAACCCCCTGGGGAGATTCGTCAGGCCTGTCCCGCCTCCCGAACCTGCTCATGTCATTGCCCTGCGTGAGCTGACTGCCCTCAGGGATGAAGAGCTATGGCAGAAGGGCGAGGTCAAAGAGTATTATTCAAGGCTCTCTGACATCCTTCGCAGGTACATTGACAACCGCTACGGAATAAGCTCTCCCGAGCTGACAACAGACGAAACGGTTCGGATGCTCCAGAAAGCTGCCGTGACAACAGGATCACAGATGTCACTGGTAAAAGAGATCCTGTCAGTCTCGGATATGGTAAAATTCGCCAAATACCTGCCTGACAGCACTCTGCATGAAAAATGCCACGATGATTCCGTCAGGTTCGTGGAGGAGACAAAATTGGAAGTGGCAGAGGAGTCACCCGAGAAAGGAGGGAAGGATGCATAACATAGTATTTGAAAACGGCTGGTTTCTCTGGTTTCTGCTCGCGATACCCCTGCTTCTGACATATTACATATATCGCCAGGGTAAAGCCAACGCTCCTGTCAACCTGTCGACAGCCGGATTCCTGCTGAACGGGCGCAGGACCTTCAGGCACTATCTAAGGCATATCCTCTTTGGCCTAAGGCTTCTTGTAATTGCCCTGGTCATTATCGTTATAGCAAGACCTCAGAACGTTGATAAATGGCAGAGCTCTACGACTGAGGGAATTGATATTGTACTGGCACTGGATGTATCAGGATCGATGCTTGCACGCGATTTCACACCGGACAGACTCGAAGCTTCAAAAAATGTTGCCACGGAGTTCATAAGCAGCAGGCCTTATGACCGTATGGGACTGACAGTCTTCAGTGGCGAGAGCTTTACGGAATGCCCGCTGACCACCGATCATGCGGTGCTGATCAACCTGCTCAGGGAGGTGAAGAGCGGCATTATCGAGGACGGAACAGCCATCGGGGTGGGACTTGCCACTGCCATCAACAGGATAAAGGATTCCAATGCCATCAGCAAGGTGATAATACTTCTGACAGACGGTGTAAATAACAGAGGCTCGATAGATCCTGTAACAGCTGCCGAGATAGCTAAAACATTCGGTATAAGAGTCTACACGATAGGTGTGGGAAGCAGAGGCTATGCCGATTACCCGGTGCAGACACCTTTCGGAATGCGATACCAGAAGATGCAGGTAGAGATAGATGAATCATTGCTGCAGCATATAGCTGAGCTTACAGGAGGTCAATACTTCCGAGCTGTTGACAACAACAGCCTGCAGCAGGTGTATAACGAGATTGACAAGCTGGAAAAGTCCAAGATCGAGACCAGGGAACACAGCCGACGCGACGAGGTTTTCATGCCATGGGCTATGGCTGCCCTGGTGATACTTTCCCTGGAGCTCCTGCTTAGATATCTCTTAATGAAAAACATGTCATAGCGTACCATGGATACTTTCAGATTTGCACATCCTGACATGCTCTACCTGCTCCTTCTGGTGCCGGTACTGATACTTATATGGATCCTTGGCAACAGGAGAAGGAAGATTGCCAGGGAGCGATTCGGCGACGCTGACCTTCTCGGGAGGCTCTCTCCTGATTATTCCCCGTCACGCATGGCAGCAAAGTTCTTCATCAGGCTCCTGGCATTCATCATGGCGATACTGACAGTGGCCAGGCCCCAGTTCGGGTCAAGGCTTGAGGAGGTCAGGCGCGAGGGGGTGGAGGTCATAATAGCCCTTGATGTCAGTAATTCGATGCTGGCGACAGATATAACCCCTTCGAGACTTGAAAGGGCAAAACAGGCTATCTCCCAGCTGGTGGACCAGCTCCGTGAAGACAGGATAGGACTCATTCTGTTTGCCGGAGATGCCTATACCCAGATACCAGTTACCAATGATTATCTCTCTGCAAAGATGTTCCTCTCCTCAGCCGGTCCTGATGCCGTTTCGAAACAGGGCACGGCAATAGGCTCTGCCATAGACCTGGGAATGAGATCATTCACCCCGGAGAGCGATAAGAGCCGGGCACTGGTAATAATCACCGACGGAGAGAATCATGAGGATGATGCAGCAGGGAAAGCCCGCGAGGCAGCAGAAAAGGGAATAGTAATATACACTATAGGTATTGGTTCACCGGATGGATCACCCATCCCCTTGAATGTTGGCGGCAGAACAGAATACCTGAAGGACAGGGAGGGAAATACAGTGATCTCAAAGCTGGATGAGAAGAGCCTGCAGGAGATTGCCTCGGTAACAGGAGGGAGGTACGTCAGGGCCAACAACACCAGCATAGGACTGAATGAGATCTATAACGATATCGGTCATATGAAAAAAAGCGAGATAAACGCAGTGATGTACACTGACTATAACGAACAATTCCTGATACCGGCCGCTTTGCTTTTCATTCTCCTGGTCGTGGACCTTCTGATCGCTGACAGAAAGAATAACCTTTTGAAGAGGCTCGGTATCATCAGAACGGAACCGGCAAAGTAACAGTTATGAAGAGGAAGATAACAGTAAATAAGATGGTTGTCGCCGGCATCTGCATGCTCCTTGTCGGATCGTCGCTGTACGGACAGGAGGAGAGGGAGTATATAAGGAAGGGCAACAGGCTTTACAAAAAGAGCGAGTATGCAGGGAGCGAGGGTATGTACCGGCGGGCACAGACACCGGAGAGCTCACTTGAAGATGCCTCTTTTAACCTTGGCGATGCTTTGTATAAGCAGGGCAGGTTCGGTGAGGCCACGGAAGAATTTACCCGGACAGTTACCTCTGCCCGGGGCGATTCACTTAAGAAGGCTGAGGGACTCTATAACCTGGGTAACTCACTCCTTAAGGAGAAGAAGTTTGGGGAGAGCATAGAGGCTTATATCAACTCCCTGAAGATCAACCCTGGCAATCTCCAGGCGAAGTATAACCTGGCTTATGCCCAGGACCAGCTAAAAAAGCAGGAGGAGCAGCAGAAACAGAATCAGGACCAGGAGAAGAACCAGGATCAGAACGATAAGAACAAGGATAACAAGCAGAACAACGACAATCAGGATAATAAGGATGATCAGAAGGACCAGCAGCAGGACCAGCAGCAGGATCAGCAGCAGCAGCAACAGCAACCTTCAATAAGCAGGGAGGATGCGAAGCGTCTGCTCGATGCACTGGCTGCCAATGAAAAGGAGACAAAGGAGAAGGTGCAGCGTGATAAGGCTGCAAATGCACGGGTGAGGGTCATCAAAAATTGGTAATTTTGGCAGATATGAAAAGTATTGTGGTGACACTGGCTTTCTTTCTGGCATCGGCAATGATGTTTTCCCAGGAACTTACGCTCACCGTTGATGCGCCTGAGAGCGCCGTCAGGGGGCAACGTTTCAGGATAGTCTATACGGTTAACTCAACCGATGGTCAGTTTAGCCCGCCGCGGTTTGACTCCTCGTTTTCAGTTCAGGGTCCCCAGCAGTCTACCAGTCGCAATGTGCAGTGGATAAACGGTCAGATGACGTCAGTATCATCCACGACACTTATTTATTATGTTGTGGCCAGTGTTCCCGGAAAGTTTACCATTGCTCCCGCACAGTTTGTTACTAAAAAGATGACAGTAAGTTCTCCTGAGAGGGAGATACTGATCACCAATGATGCTGCAGCCCCGGCGACCGGCCAGCAACAGGGCCAGGGCAGGTCTTCAGCAGGCAATGCTGAAACAGGGTCAGAGCTCTCCCTGAAGCTTCTAGTAAATACCCGGGAGGTATATGCAGGCCAGCCTGTGTCGGCTACTCTCAAGCTTTTCTCACGTATAAATATCTCCGGCATCAATGAGCTTAAGTATCCGGATTTCAAAGGCTTTCTTCGCGAAGACATTGAGACGCCCCAGCTGAAGAGCCTTGAGACGGAGGTCATTGACGGTGTTCAGTATGGTACGGGTGTCCTCCAGAGGTTCCTGCTGTATCCTCAGATCCCGGGTGACATTCGTATAGATCCTGTGCAGATGACTGCGATGGTGCAGCAGCGTACAAGCATGAATGATCCCTTTTTCGACGATCCCTTCTTTGAGAACTTCTTTTCAAACGTCTCAACTGTCCCCCGCCAGGTAGCCACCCAGCCGCTAACCATAAAGGTTAAGCCGTTGCCTGAGCCCAGGCCCGCTGATTTCCATGGCGCCGTGGGCTCCTTTGACCTGGCGTCTTCACTCTCAGCCACTGAAGTTGAAGTGAATGATGCTATCACGCTGACAATTACCCTTAAAGGATCGGGTAACCTGAACCTTGCCGGCGAACCGGTAATCAATTTCCCGCAGGGAATAGAAAAATATGATCCCAGGGTAACCGTAAAAAGTACCGGCACTGCTTCGGGCACCAGGTCGTTTGAATACCTTCTTATACCACGCAATACGGGGACATTTGAAATTCCGCCGGTCTCCTATACGGTATTCGATCCCGGGCAGGAAAAGTATGTCACCCTTCGTGCCGCCGGGTACACTGTCACCGTGACAGGTAATCCGGGTACTGTTGAGACGGCACCACAGGCCTATGTGCCGGGGGAGGATGTCAGGTATCTGGGACAGGACATACGCTTTATCAGGAACGGTGATGGCAGACTTGCAATGCTCCCCGACACCCTGGTAACGGCAACATGGTATTGGATGTGGTTCGTTCTGGCGCTGCTGGCAGCAGCTGCGGTACTACTCCTCCGTCGTGAACAGATAAAACGAAATGCGGATATTGCAGGCCTGCGAAACCGTAAAGCAGCAAAGAGCGCACGTAAGCGACTGGCAAAGGCAGAATCGCTGCTCAAGACAGGCAGGGATGAACAGGCAAATGCAGAGATTGCACGCGCACTATGGGGATTCCTTGCCGACAAGCTCTCCATACCTCAATCGGAGCTTACCAGGGAGAAATGTTATTCTTCACTCAGGACAAAAGAAACCGGTGAAGAGCTTATCACCGAGATTGACAGGGTATTGTCAGCCACTGAATATTCGCAGTATGCCCGTGTGTCCGAAGGAGAAAGCCCTGCTGCACTTTACAGGCGTGCTGTCAGACTTATAGGACAGCTTGATGATGTCCTCGATTAAAACCTTGAGAAGATGCAAAGGCTAATACTCATTTTCATAGTATTGATATCAGGAGTCCTCACAGCAGCCTCCCAGAGCCCTGAGGAGAGATACAGCCAGGCAGGAAACCTGTACAGTTCGGGAGATTACTCCGGCGCGGCAGCCATCTACAGACAGCTTTATGATGAAGGGTACAGAAGTGAAGACCTGCTTTATAATGCAGGCAATGCATTCTATAAATCAGGAGACAACGCTTCAGCGATACTATTCTATGAGAGGGCAAAACTGTTAGCGCCGGCCGACGAAGATATCGACTATAATCTTCAGATAGCCGGAAGCAAAATAACAGACAGGTTTGAAACTGTGCCTGAGCTCTTTTTTGTGAGGTGGTTTGACTTTATTTCACTGCTCACTACAACAAATATCTGGGCTGTGCTTGCATTTGCCATGTTTGCCCTGGCACTTCTTCTGGGAGTCATCTTCCTTACAAGGGCACGTGCAAAGGGAAGGCTTCTCTCTTTCTGGCTCGCCCTGGCCGCCATGGTGCTTTCCGTAGTTATGCTCTCCCTGGCTTTAAGGAATAATTCACTTGTCAATCATAACAAAAATGCAGTTATTACCTGTAGTATCGTAACAGGGCGGAGTGCCCCCGGTGAGAGCGGCACCGAGTTGTTTGTACTGCACTCGGGCACCAGGGTCAGGGTGGAGCAGGAACTGGGTCTGTATTTTGAGGTCCAGCTCCCTGACGGGAATAAGGGATGGATAAGGGCTGACTGCATGGAAAAGATATAAGTCCATTCATACAATTTTCTTATCTTTTCAGCTGGTTATTGCCAGATGCCAGCTTATGAAAAAAATCATTCTCTGCTTTGTTTTAATTGTCTCTCTGACAGACTGTAAAAGAACAAAAATCGAACCTGAAGGCCCGACGGACGTACGGGTATTCAATAATACCGATCAGGCTTTCAGCAATGTTGTGGTAAACACTTCGGGCGGCGAATTTAATTTCGGAACCGTAAATCCGCAGGCATATTCCTCATACCACCTGTTTGACAAGGCTTACCCCAAGGCTGATATCTCCCTTGACATTGGAGGCAACACATATTCAACCCCGGTTCAGGATTACACCTATATGCAGTACATGGGCCAGATGAAGATCACATATAAGATCTTCATCACCGATGAAGCACAAAGGGAGCTCGACACGGATGTTGTGACTGAAGAAGAACTCTGAGATTATACATGTCGCCTGATATGAAAGAGTTTATAACTGTCTGTCCCCGTAATTGTTACAGCACCTGCTCCTTCAGGGTGTTTGCCGGGGAGGGGAGGGTGACGCGTATATTGCCTTATGAAGGCAACCTGGCAACACCTGAGGGTCCGTGCATCAAGGGTCTTACTTACCTGGAACGTGAGTATTCTGCTTCACGGATCATCTATCCTTTGAAAAGGGAAGAAGATGGTTCCTTCAGGCGCATAACCACTGAAGAGGCGCTTGAAACGATAGCCGGGAAGCTCAGTGAGGTACGTGAACAGCATGGTCCGCATGCTGTCCTCTTCTATAAAGGCAGCGGTTGCTCAGGACTCAGCAATGAAATAGCCACCACCTTCTGGCGGCAGTTCGGAGGTGCAACGACTACCTATGGAAATCTTTGCTGGCCGGCAGGGCTGGAGGCTGTCAGGCTGACGCTGGGCGAGGTTAAGCACAATGTGCCCTGGGATCTTGCCAATGCCAGCCTCATCATCATCTGGGGCAAGAACTCTGCCGAGACCAATGTACAGGAGATGATCCACATTGACCGCGCAAAGAAGAATGGCGCCAGGGTGGTAGTGATCGATCCCCGCCGTACCCCTACTGCAGATAAAGCTGACATTCTACTGAGGCCCCTGCCAGGTACTGACGCCGCCCTGGCACTGGCAATCGCCAGGGTAATTATTGACAATGGCCTGGAAAACAGGGAGTTCATTGGTAAGTATGTTTCTGGTTTCGACAGGTTCAGGGATTCACTCGATATTACACCTGGCAAAGCAGAGGAGATAACCGGTATACCGGCATCTGTCATTGAAGATATTGCGAGGATGGCAGGGGAGAGCGAGAGACTCTCCGTTATAGCCGGCTACGGCCTTCAGAGGTATACCAACGGAGGCCAGACTATCAGGGCAATCCTTTCGATACCTGTCATCACAGGCATGATAGGACGCCAGGGAGGAGGTTTTAATTTTGCCAACCTGCAGAGCTCCGTTTTCGATGATGTGAAGGAACCGTTGAGCTATTATCCTGACCATGAAGCTGACAGGCCTTTCAGGAGAGCTGTCCCGATGGCCGGGTTCGGGCCTGCACTTTCGGCACTTAAGGACCCTCCTGTAAAATTCGCATGGATAGAAAGAGGCAATCCTGCTATCCAGCTACCGGCCAGCGGGGAGGCGGTGCAGGCACTGCGATCTGTTCCTTTCAAGGTTGTTGTCGAACAGTTTATGAATGACACTGCAGCGCTGGCTGACATCATTCTGCCGTCAAAGGGCATATTTGAACAGTCTGACGTGGTTGGGTCATACTGGAATCCATATGTGCAGTACAAACCGGCTGTTGCCGACCCGCCCGGCGAGGTGATGCCTGAGAGTGAGATATATTGGAGGCTGGCACGAAAGATGGGGATGGCAACCGGCATCAAATGCGGGTTACCCTCCCCGGAAGAGTATGACGGATGGCTTTATGAACGCATCAGTAATACACCGGGTCTCGATGGTGATGAGCTGATGAAACAGCCGGTTATTCCAGGGCAGAATGAGGAGCCGGCATATGGCCAACTGCAATTCAGCACCTCCTCGGGTAAGATAGAACTATGGTCCGATGATGCTGCAAGATTGTGGGGTGTCAGCCCGTTACCATCATTTGACCCGCCTGACGACTTTGGCGAACCGGGTCTTCCTTTCAGGCTCATGACGCCCAATATTGCCTCACGGATCCATTCCCAATTTGGCAACCTTGAAGCTATGAGGAACGTCATGGAAGAGCCTGCCTGGGAAATTTCCGTGGCTGATGCCCGCGGTCATGGCCTTAAGAGCGGAGACAGGATCAGGATATTCAACTCCAGGGGAGAGCTGACAGGCAGGGTGATAGTCACATCACGCGTCCGGCGAGGCAGCATAGTCTTCCCAAATGGCATCTGGCTGGCTGAGGGAGGAGGAGTAAACACTCTCATACCTCCCGTTGAGACAGACATGGGCCATGGTGCAGCTTTCCACAATACGAGAGTCGGCATTGAAAAGATACCATCATGAGAAAGGGATTCGTTTTTGACTCATCACTGTGTGTGGGATGCCAGGCGTGCAATGTTGCCTGTACTCTTGAGAACGGTTTTCAGCCGGGAACCAGGAGCATATTTACATGGAATGAAAGAGCTCTCCCTCTTCTTAATGTGATCAACCTTTCTATGGCCTGCAATCACTGTGAAAAGCCTGCCTGCGCGGAACGATGCCCGGCAAAGGCCTACTCCGTCGAGGCTTCAGGTGTTGTTGTCCACCATGCTGAGCGATGCATGGGATGCAGCTACTGCACATGGCAGTGTCCGTATGACGCCCCTTCTATCAATAAATCACTCGGGTACATAGAGAAGTGTCATATGTGTGCCGCCAGAGCCGTTGAAGATGTTAGTCCTGCCTGCATAACAGCCTGTCCGACGGGGGCACTGAAACTGACCGGTCAGAACGAATTCGGCACTGTCAGCACAGGCTGGTTCCCTGACAAAGGGTTGGGACCGTCAATAATTATCAGGGGAGCAGAAAATCAAAACAAGCCTGTCATATTCCCTGAAGAGGCTGACACGGAAGATGAAGTGTCTACAACGGATGCCGGGCCTGGTAAGGTGCAGAAAGAGTGGAGCCTGGTTCTTTTTTCCATGCTTGTGATAGCGGCATCCGCTATGCTTATAATATATGCTATGACGGGAGCCGGCAAAGCAGCCCGTATCCTGCCGTTCCTGATGATGGCGGGAGCAATGGCGGTTTCCATGGTCCACCTGGGTGTGCCCCGCAGGTCCTGGAGGGCCGTGATCAACCTCTACTCCTCTCCGCTGAGCCGTGAGATAATCATGGTGACAACGCTCACCCTCCTGGCAATGATACACTGGGTTAAACCAGGCTTTATTCCTCCTTTGATAACAGCAGTTGTGGCACTCATGACCCTGATATCCATAGACCTTGTCTATTTTAATGCAGACAGGACGACACTTCTCAGGTTACACAGCGGCCAGGCATTCTTCACGGCCATCTGTGCCGTCTCCTGGTTTATGGAGCCCGGCACCGTCTTCCTCCTGTTCTCGATGCTTGCTGCCGCCTCGGTAGTGCAGCGTTACAGGACAGCAGAGAACCCCGGGACAATCAGTAATATATATTATTTCAGGGCGTTGGCGCTTCCTGTGGTCTTTATGCTGCTTTACCCGGGCAGCGCAGCTGCTGACGGTGCAGCAATGGTACTGTTTATGGCAGGATTAATAGCTGACAGGTTACTGTTCTATTATGATTTTAACCCGGTCAATATTAATGAGACGATGAAGACAGACTTTAATAAAGAATATGAGACCCGCACAGTCATTAATAATAAACGAACACAGGAATAATTTAACTGACAGATGCATTTACCTGCAGGAGCAAACACAAAATCTCACCTTGTTTACCAGGCTACAATTATTTTACCTAAAAGAGCGACAACAGTCACATTCATTTATGAAAGCAATACAGGATCAATAATGTTAAGTTAGTAACCCATTTAAGTAAAAGGCATAAAGAGATGAAGAAGAGAGAGATAAACAGCGTCAGGACCCCGGTTTACAGGGATGCCGGTTTTGAACTGCCCACTGCCGGAACTACTTCCGGGGCCTTTACGGCAGAGGCAGACCATGAGAGGGAGCCCGATCTGTATATTTATTCGCGTTATCGTAATCCGACGGTGGTTGCGGCAGAGGAAGCCATTATGGCTGTTGAAGGTTCAGGATGGGCACTGCTTTTGCAGTCAGGGATGGCTGCCATCGACACAGCCCTCTCTCTCTTCCAGGATGCAGGCAGGCAAGGTACATGGCTCTTCTTCTCCGAGATATACGGAGGCACGCTCTCATATATAGGGAGCATCCTTGAAAAACGCCGTGGGGTGGAGGTGAGCTTCTTCAGGCCGTCGGGTGGGAGATATGATTACAGCCATCTTGAAAGGATGATTGAAGATCTGCGTCCTGATATCCTCTTTTTTGAGACCGTCTCCAACCCGCTTCTCATTGTGGCAGAGGGACGCAGGATAATATCTATGGCAAAGAAAAGAGGTGCCAGGGTGATAATAGACAATACCTTTGCTACCCCGCTACTATGGAAGCCTCTGGATGATGGCGCCGACCTGGTCATACACAGCGCCACAAAGTATCTGTCAGGTCATGGCAACCTGACAGCCGGGGTAATATGTGGCAATGATATGACCCTGATGAAGAGTGCCATAGAGTACAGGAAGCTGGTAGGGCATATGCTTTCGCCTGATGATGCTTACCGGCTGCAGACGCAGATGGCTTCTTTTGAGGTACGCTTCTCACGGCAATGCGAGAATGCCTCGGCAATAGCCACTATCCTGCAGTTGTCAGGTAAGACTGACAGGGTATTGTACCCCGGTCTTGAGTCGCACGATACCCATGTAGCAGCCAGGGACCTTACAGGGGGTAAAGGCTACGGGGCGATGATAACCTTCGACCTCAGCGGTTCCACTCCTGACGAGAAGAGAAAGAGACGCGATCGCTTTATTGAAGCTGTCAGGCCCGAGATAAGGCTTATTCCTTCACTGGGCGATTATCACACTATACTGATGCCTGTCGAGGCAGTATGGGGTGCGAAATATCCTGAGCCGGGGATGATAAGGCTGTCCGTCGGGTTTGAGAGATGTGATCTGCTTGAAGAGGTCATTATGCGTGGACTGGAGGCCTGATCACCACTCCACCGGATCTATGCCCCTGGATATGAGCCACTCATTGCATTTGCTGAAGTGCGAACACCCGAAGAAGCCACGTGAAGCCGAGAGGGGAGAGGGATGCACAGTCCTGAGAACAAGGTGCCGGGACTGATCGATCGATGCGCCCTTGTTTTGTGCATAGGCTCCCCATAACATGAATACAAGATTGTCCCTGTCACGGTTCAGGGCGCTGACGGCGGCGTCTGTAAAACGTTCCCAGCCTCTGTTCTGATGAGAGAGAGCCTGGTGTGCCCTGACGGTGAGGATAGCGTTGAGGAGCAACACTCCCTGCCTGGCCCAGCGCTCAAGATTGCCCGTTTGGGGTTTCGGTATTCCGAGATCACGGTTTAGCTCCTTAAAGATGTTAATAAGACTGGGTGGAAATTCGGTGCCGTCTGTCACGGAAAAACAAAGGCCATGAGCCTGTCCGGTGTTATGATAGGGGTCCTGCCCCAGGATAACCACTTTCACCCTGTCAAAAGGACAGAGATCAAAGGCATTGAAAATCTTTGCAGCAGGGGGAAATACCTGCCTTGTACGGTACTCCTCCCTGACAAACTGAGTGAGCGAATTAAAATAATCCCTGTCAAATTCATCCCTGAGTTTTTCTTTCCAGCCTGCCTCTATTTTTACCTCCATTGATCAGAAACATGATACGTTTGATATCAAATATATTCAATTTTGATGTAATTGCCGGCAGGAACTCCTTCCGGAGCAAAATTGGCTTATATTAGGATATATAATTTTCCTGACATGATTGACTTAAGAAGTGACACAGTAACAAGACCTTCCGCCGGGATGCTGGATTTCATGATGAAGGCTGCCGTGGGCGATATGGTCTTTGGCGAAGACCCGATGGTGAATGAGCTTGAGGCGATGGCAGCCGATATGTTCGGCATGGAGGGAGCCCTCTACTGTCCTTCCGGAACCATGACCAACCAGATAGCGATAAAAGCTCATACCAGGCCCGGGGACGAGGTTATCTGCAGCCGGATGTCGCATATCTACCAGTTTGAAGGGGGCGGGATAGCTTTCAACTCGGGAGCGTCAGTGGCACTTATCGACACAGACAGGGGTACCTTTACCACGGATGATATAAAGGCACATATCAACAACCCTGATGACCCTCACAAGGCATATACAAGACTCGTTGAGGTGGAGAACACCGTCAACAGGGGAGCAGGTGCATGCTGGGACTTTGAGGAGCTTACAAAGATAGGGGAGCTGTGCAGTAATAGGAACCTGGGATTTCATCTTGACGGCGCCAGGCTGTTTAATGCCATGACCGTCGATGGCAGGAAACCTGCTGAGTACGGTGCCCTCTTCGACTCAATCTCGGTATGTCTTTCAAAAGGATTGGGAGCTCCCGTGGGGTCACTGCTGATAGGTAACAGGGACATTATAAGGCAGGGTATTCGCCTGAGAAAGGTTTTAGGAGGTGCAATGCGGCAGGCAGGTTATATTGCAGCTGCAGGTCTCTATGCTCTCCGGAACAACATAAGACGCCTGGATGAAGACCACAGGCATGCAGCTGCCATTGCAGAGGCTCTCGGGAAGAACAGCCTTACCGAAAAGATAAGCTATGGAGGAACAAATATCATCATCTTCACACTGATACCAGGGGTCATTGCAATGGAGTTCCTTCAGAAAATAAAAGATCATGGCATCCTGGCATTAAAGACCGGCGACAGAAGCATCAGGATGGTCACCCACCTTGATGTGAGCGATCAGGATGCTGACAGGGCGTGTGAAGTGCTGGCTAACCTTTGAAAGTAAAGTATACTGCGCCGAGGATACACAGGAAGGCGAAAAGATGATTGAGCCTGAAGGTCTCGGTACGGAAGAACAAAAGAGTAAACAAAACAAAAACCGATATCGAGATAACCTCCTGGATCAGCTTGAGCTCAACAAGTGAAAAAGGACCACCGGTACCTCTGTAACCTATCCTGTTAGCAGGTACCTGGAAGAAGTACTCGAACAACGCGATACCCCAGCTTGCCAGCACTATGCCTGCCAGGCCAAGCATTACATTCTTCGATACATTCTGGTATTTAAGGTGCCCGTACCAGGCAATGGTCATGAATGAGTTGGATACAATCAGCAGCAGTATCGACCAGAGCCCTTTCATAACTCTTTACGGTATACCAGTTTCGGATCACCCGGACCGTAAAACTCCCTCAGTGTGGCTTCGAGCTCATAACCGTTCTTAAGATAAAAATGCCTTGTCGGTTCATACAGCGGCCTTCCCGAGGTCTCAATCCACAGTATCTTTGCCCCCAGCTGCCTGACCCTGTTCTCCACCTCATTCAGGATCACTGAACCGTAGTGTTTCTTCCTCTGCTCTTCCTGTATGGCTATCCAGTAGAGGTCCCATGAGTGCACCGAAGAAGGGTTGGGGCCAAAATTGGCAAATCCAATGACCTCTCCCTCGTCAATCAGTCTTATCCAGTAATAACCGCTTTTTTCCTGGCCCTGTGCCATTGTCTCATCAGCCAGGCCAAGTGCAACCTCAATCTCAAAATCGTAAAAGTACCCTGAGGAGGCAAGTATCTTCTCCAGGATTGGTCTGTCCGCGGGTGTTATGTCAAATGATACTACAGGCATGGCCGGGTTACTTGTTAAGGTCGTTGATGATGTCCCTGATCACTTCCGCGTGTGTGTAGCCGGCATGCAGGGCAGCAGAGATGAAGCCGCTGTCAGGCGATATGCATGGGTTGGCATTGACTTCGAGCACATAGACGTTCTCATCGTTGTCAACACGCAGGTCAACACGTGCATAGCCTTTAAGACCAAAGGTGTCCCAGCATCCTGTGACTGCCTCCCTTATATTCCTGATAAGTCTTTCACTCAGGTTGTCAGGAAAGCTTCGCCTGCTGTTAGCAAACTGGAATGTGTCCTCTATCCACTTGGCCTTGTAGCTTACTATACGCGGCAGGTCATCAGGGTAGTCATGAAACTCCATCTCTGCCGGTGGCAGTATCTCCGGGCCATCGGGTGAAGACTTGACACTCACATTGAATTCCCGCCCGTCAATGAACTCCTCTATGAACCAGTGGCGGTCGTTCTTGTCTTCAAGTATTACAGGTATAGTGCCGTCAAACGTAAAGACCGACTCTTCCGTTATGCCCAGGGAACCGTCTTCCCATACGGGTTTGAGAATATATTTCTTTCCCCTGGCAAGGTGCGCCGCCTCTGACACCTTATAACCAGGGGCAACAGGTATGCCGTTGGCTTTCATAAACCTGCGCGCCAGGACCTTGCTGCCTGTCACGAAGGTGGCTTCCACAGGGCACCCGGTATAGGGAATATGATTCATATTCAGGAGTGCCGGTATAAAATAGAGTATTTCAGCTTTCTTCCCGACAGATTCCACCAGGTTGAAAACGAATTCATATTCCTTCTCCTCAATACTGGCTATCTCGTCAAAGAAGTTGTCGGTGATACCTTTGCTTGTCACACTGTACCCCAGCGTCTGAAGAGTAGAGTCGATGAAAGAGACCTGGTCGAGCACATCGAGCTCGTCAGGAAGGGCATCCGGAGCAGGCTCATTATATATTATAAGGCATTTCTTCTTCATCATACAAGTCCGTAGCGTCTTTTTGCTGATTCCATGATATTCCCCACCAGGGTTTTGAAGTCCATGCCGTTGAACCGTGACAGCATGGGCAGGTCTGAGTGAACAGGGTTGAGTCCTGCCAGCGGGTTCACCTCTATGAAGCATATCTTGCCGTTCCTGTCAGCCTTCATGTCAACACGGCCGGCATCCACTGCGCCGAGGGCTCTCCATGCTCCCAGGGCTATGGCATCACATTCGGCTCTCCACTCTTCGTCATATATCCTGTACTGAACATAGTTTTCATAGTTTTCCTTCACCTCAACGGAATAGGGAAGATTGTCTTTGCATATCACCTCCATGCCCCCTGTGACAGCTGCATCAGCGCCGTTACCCGTGACACCTACGGTGAACTCCCTTCCCGGAAGATACTCTTCTATCAGGACAGGCTGATTGTACCCGGCAAGCAGTGCCGTAACAAGCGACACCAGCGATTCCTTGTCCCTGACCAGGCTCCTCGTAGTGATACCTTTTCCGGTACCTTCAGCTACAGGCTTGACAAAAAGCGGGTATTGCAGTAATGACACCCGGTCAAGATCGGCTGCTGATGAAGCTATTATGCCGGGGCTTACAGGCACCCCTGCCGCTTCTACCACCAGCCGGGCCAGGTACTTATTCAGTGAGACGCCCATGACTACCGGGCCGCTGAAGATGTAGGGGATGCGGTACTGGTCAAGCAATGCTGGCACGGCTGACTCGCGTCCGTCGCCATAGAGTCCCTCGGCTATGTTGAACACCATATCCCACCTCAGGCCGGCAGCAAGCTTCTGTACCAGTTCAAAAATATTTCCTATGCGTTCTGTCTCATAACCAAGATGACCCAGCGTCTCTTCAAGGGCAGCCACTGTCTCCTCCTTGTCAAACTCAGCCGTCTCATCCATGGTATAACCCCGCTCGAGATACCACGAACGGAGATCATACGTCAAACCTATCCTCATCCCTTAAGTTACTTTTTGTTGGGGTACGAGTACTGGTTCTTCCTGAAATTCCTGAGAACCCATTTTTCAGGACCACTTTCAACGACGTAGGCAGGTAGTATGGGAATCTTGCCGCCACCGCCGGGGGCATCAACGACAAACTGCGGTACGGCATAACCGCTGGTATGCCCGCGGAGATTCTCTATTATATCAATGCCTTTTTCAATTGTGGTTCTGAAATGACTTGAGCCGGGGATCAGGTCACACTGGTAGATATAATATGGCCTTACCCTCAGGGTAAGAAGCTTCTGCATCAGTCCTTTCATTGTCGCCGGTTCATCATTGATACCCTTCAGGAGCACAGTCTGGCTTCCAAGCGGTATGCCTGCATCTGCAAGCATCTCGCATGCATTCCTGGTCTCCGGTGTTATCTCATCAGAGTGGGTGAAATGGAGGCTCATGAAGAGAGGGTGATATCTTCTCAGCATGGCTACCAGCTGCGGCGTGATCCTCTGCGGCAGTACGATGGGAACTTTTGTTCCTATTCTCAGGATCTCAATGTGTCTTATTGCTCTCAGGTTTGAAAGCAGGTACTCCAGCTTGCTGTCATTCATTGTCAGCGGATCGCCACCGCTGATGATGACATCACGTATCTCTGTATGCTCTCTCAGGTACATGAAGGCTCTGTCCCATTCACCCCTGGTGAGATGCCCCAGTTTGCCCACTGAGTGCGACCTGGTACAATACCTGCAGTAGGAAGAACAGAACTGTGTCACCGTGAAGAGGGCCCTGTCAGGGTAACGATGCACTATACCAGGCACCGGACTGCTACCCATCTCATTGAGAGGGTCGGTTGTCTCTGCCTCGGTGACAATAAGCTCATCACTCGTCGGTATCATCGTGCGGCGGAGCGGAGAACCCGGCTCCGAATCGTAGATGAGCGACAGATAGTAAGGAGTGATCCGTAATGGCAGCCTGCTCTTCAGCCTGTGCAGCGTGTTGGTCTCATCCTCAGTGAGAGTCATAACACGCGAGAGGGCCTCAGCAGTGGTAAAAGAATTACGCAACTGCCATCGCCAGTCATTCCAGGAATCATCATTTGCAAGAGGGAAGTAGCGGCGTATGAATTCCGAACTCCGGTTGCTAACTAAACGATCGTGGGATCCGATCTGCGGGAAGATCTTGGTACCCGCGCCAGGTTCTTCTTCAGAAGAACAACCCATGAGGCGACTCTCAATATGAGGAGCCGTTGCCTCTTTTCTGTTAGCGTTCATACTTCGGTAAAATGAATTACCTTTTTTTCTGGTTGTTAATTATTCGTTTTAGTTATTAAAAAGTTTCACAAAATTTCCGCTAAGTTATTAAATGCCTAACCTGCCATAATTATGCCGGATAAAAGATATTAACACGGGCAGCGCCCCTGTTAATGCCTCTGTTCCAATTTTATAACCTGTCTGACATGAGGTTATGCACAGGTCAGTTTCTGGTCGTAAAACCGGGCCCCGGAATTTAACGCGCAAACTTATATCAAAAATTGATATAAGGATACTTTTAAGTCATTATTTTCATATTATTTTTAATTATATGATCAAGCTGGATAACAGACAGTTGCGTCTGCCGGGCACGACGTGGGCAGGGGGTAACTCAGCCGGTCGGGCCTTAACGTCTCCATCGCTGTCATATGTACCAGCGAATATCGAACGGAACATTGCCCCGGTTATTGCTATCTACCTTATATAAAGAAAAATGCGACTCCAGCCACACTTACAACCGCGCCGGCTATCTCAGCCATGGTTATCTTCTCCTTATACATCCATGCTGAAGGTGCAAGTATCAGTATAGGTACCATGGCCATTATTGTTGAAGCTATGCCGGCCTGGGTATGTTTGACAGCGACCAGTGAAAAGGAGATACCGAGAAAAGGTCCGAAGAAGGCTCCGATCACCAGTGATTTCATTGCCGGGACATTTTTGAAGGCTGTCATTACGTTGCCCCATCGGCGTAGAAGCGAGATGATAATGAGATATCCGGCAAGGCCTGCTATGATCCTTATCTGGGTAGAGGCGAAGGCATCATAGTCTTTCATCCCGTACTTGCTGAGTACTATGCCCAGACCCTGGCCAAGGGCTCCGAGGAATGCAAACAGGAGGCCTGATGCTGAAAGCTTTATGGTCAGCCGTTCGCCCTTTACAGGCTTATTGAAGATAGCCAGGCTTATCCCGAAGATAACAATAATCATTCCTGCTATCTGTAATATGTTGAGCGATTCACCCAGTATGAAATACCCGGAAACAGCTGCCAGTGGTGGCGCAAGCGTCATTATGAGCATGGAAAACCGGGAGCCGATGAGAGGGTATGATCGAAACAGGAAGTAATCGCCCAGGACCAGTCCCACGATACCCGACAGTGCCAGCCAGATCCAGTTGTGTGTCGTAGCATCATCCGGAAGCAGATGGCCGCGGGCTATTGCCGTATAAATACTGATAAATACCAGGGCAAGGCCAAGTCGTAGTACATTTACTGTCAGCGACCCTACCTTACGGCTGGCAGATTCAAACGCCAGCGCCGTGATGGTCCAGAAGACCGCCACAGCCAGTGCGGCAAACTCGCCTGAGTGTGAGATGATATAATCCATGCCCGAAAAACGTTTCTGAAATTACCAGGTCACAAAAATATATAATCGCCGGAACAGTGATCACTTTTACACTGTTAACATTAAAATTTTCCATGATCCGGCTGCCCAGGGGTTTAAATATTCCTAATTTTGGATAAACCAAAAAACAGTTGTCCCATGGATGCAAAAACCAAAGCGATTATTTCGCACCTGTTTGTTATAGGCTGGATAATAGCTCTTATAATCAATATGAATAACAAGGAGGAGTATGCCAGTTATTATATAAAGCAGAACCTGGGCATTATCATTTTAAGCCTGGCGCTTAGGGTACTTGGGGTTATTCCGCTGCTTGGCCCGGCTTTGATGGCCATTGGCGGTATACTCCTGTTCATTTTCTGGCTTATGAGCCTTGTCTGGTCTATCCAGGGAGAGATGAAACCAATTCCCCTGCTCGGAGAACAGTTCCAGGCATGGTTTAAAGGATTCTGACCTGAGCTCCTCCAAGCTTAGTATTTACCTCTGCCGGTAAGATTCCCATGACGAATCCGTTTATCAACCGGCGTCAATCAGCCAGGCTGGAAATGAATAGCCGGTGACCGGTCATACCTGCTAAGGCTGGAGTTTATTCCCCGGTATAAAAATAATCCGGCTGCAACCCGCTTCCGCCGAACTGTCATTCCGGCATCATGAACGTGAAATATAGGGCCGTGAGATGTCGTTATTATCAGGTACCTGTGCACGATTTTTGCGGACTTTTATCCATCAGATAAACCGTTACTTTTGCGTGGCCTGGAGATAAAGATGTTAACCGAGATAGCTAAGATATTAAAAGGGTTTGAACCGTTGGGGCTGGAGAGTATCTCCGCCGTAAGGTATATGAATCGTGTTGACACAAAGTACCTTTTTTCAGTAGGTAAGCTCCCGATGCTGTTAAGAAACATGCAGTCGGAATACATGACTCTGGAGATAAACCGGTTGCATGAATTCCGGTATAAGACAGTATATTTCGATACACATGACCTGCTATTCTATAACCAGCATGTCACCGGCAAACTTAACAGGGCCAAGGTCAGGATCAGGACATATGAATCAAACGGGCTGACTTTCCTTGAGGTCAAACAAAAGTCAAATAAAGGCCGTACCTCCAAGTCCAGGCTTGAGAAGGAGCCGGGAGACATGAATCATATCGAGCAATCAAAGGAGTTTCTTCCGGAACTGCTCTACTTCAGTGCCGGGGATCTCAAGCCGGTTATCAATACCGGTTTTACACGGTTAACGCTGGTGAGTCTTGCCAGAGCCGAACGGATAACAATCGATTACAATATCTCATGGAACAATATGAAGGGTGAAACAGTGGAGATGCCTTTTCTCGCTATAGCAGAAATAAAGAGCGAGAAGTCAACCTCACTCTCTCCTTTTTTCATGGAACTGAAGCGGCTGGGAATACGTAGCACAGGCTTCAGCAAGTATGCGACGGGAATGGCTCTGGTTAACGGGGTTCCAAAACAGAATAATCTGAAATCAAAAATATTACTCTTAAACCGGATAAAGAATGAATATGATACAAATGGTTATGCCTGAAGGTAACCCTGCTGTCACTGATACGGGAATGTTCAGTCTCACGGGAATGCCGGAACTGCTTCTGCGGTTCGGTATAAATCTGGTGGTAATCTTCCTGCTTGTGCGATGGCTTTACTATACCTCATCAAGGAGAAAGGATTACCTTTTTACTTATACGCTTATATCAAGTGTCGTTTTTCTACTCTGTTACCTGCTTGAGAGCGTCAGCCTGCAGATCGGGTTTGCCCTGGGGCTGTTTGCCATCTTCGGCATAATAAGGTACAGGACCAATCCGATGCCTATTAAAGAGATGACCTATCTCTTCCTAGTTATCGGTGTTTCCGTCATCAATGCACTCACTTCCGGTACCAGCCTTCCGGAGATACTCTTTGCCAACATTGCGGTCATACTTATCACATTCGGTCTGGAGAAGGTGTGGCTCCTGAGGCATATATCATCCAAGGCCATCATCTATGAAAAGATAAACCTCATTGTCCCGGAGAAATATGACGAGATGATCGCAGATCTGAAACAGAGGACCGGAATTAAAGACATAAAGAAGGTTGAGATAGGTGCGATAAACTTTCTTAAAGACACCTGCCGCATGATAATCTACTATGAAGACAAGGGGCGGTCAGTCAATCTGGCCGATCAGAACGGATTTATTAAGCCTGATGACAATGATGATGATTAAAAAGACAGCTCTTATCTGCCTGACATTGATTCTTCCCCTTGCACTGGCGGGACAGAAAACTGACAATGGGATCTGGTATGAAGCCAAGGCTGAAAAGGATATCTTCAAGGGCCTGCGGTTTGACCTCGAGGGAAGCATAAGGACAGATCAGAACGCGTCGCATATTGAAAAGTTCTATCTGGAGCCGGGACTGCGTTATAAATTCAACGATTACTTTGCTGCCGGCGTTTACTACAGGTTTATTGAACAGGAGGAAGATGACGGAAGATATTATCCGCGTCACCGGTGGTTCATTCAGTTGAAAGGCTCCGCACCGGAGGTTGCCCGCTTCACTCTCTCCCTGAGATACAGAGTCCAGCAGCAGTTCAAGACCTATATCGAAGACCCTGAAGATGAACTACCGGAGTGGTACCAGCGTATAAGACTTGAGCTGGAATATGACATCAAGGGCCTGCCGTTGAAACCATACATCAATGCCGAAATGCATTCCGGACTCTCATACAGGAATGATTACCTGGCTGATAAGTGGAGATCGATGATAGGTGTCGAATACACCCTTCACAAAAGGCATACCTTCGGTATAGAATATATTTATAATGACAGCAGGGTTACCAAACCTGCATACATGAACCTTCTTGGTATCACTTATGCAATCAAACTTTAAACAATGAAAAGTCTAAGACTAAAATGGCTGATCTTACTCTCAGGGATGATATTGGTTGCCGGAGCATGCACAAAGTATTATCCGCAGGAAGGTGAAGACGACAAACATTTAACGGAAGATTCAGACGACTACACCTGGGATCAGGCCGATGAGGTAAACATTATGCTTACAGGCACCTCTGCCACGGTTGAAGGAGAGGGGGCAACGGTTAGCGGTAGCCAGGTGACAGTCACAGCCGGAGGTAACTACCGTATCTCAGGTACGCTTGAAAATGGCAGGCTGGTAGTCGATAATAGTGATGACGTCACAGTGAGACTTATCCTTGACGGTGTTGATATAACGAACAGCAAGAGCGCCGCCATATTCGTAAGGAATGCTGCCAAGGTGGTTGTTATCCTGCCTGACGGTACGGACAACAGACTTACCGACGGAACCTCATATGTTTTTGACGATCTTACTGATGAAGAGCCGGCAGCAGCGTTGTACAGCAAGTCATACCTGAGTTTTTCCGGAACAGGGAGTCTGAATGTCGATGGCAGGTTCCGTGACGGAATAGTAGGGAAAGACGGACTGGTGATTCACAGCGGCATAATAACGGTCAATGCAGTGGATGACGGCATAAGGGGCAAGGATTTCATTGTGGTATGGGAAGGAGAGATCACAATAAATTCCGGTGGTGACGGACTTAAGTCAGACCAGGAAAACGATGAATCCCTGGGTTTTATCTTGATAGAGAACGGGGATTTTACAGTAACAGCGACAGCAGGTGACGCTATTGATGCTACCACAAACCTGACGATAGCTGACGGTGATTTTTATATCACAACAGGAACGGTAACAACCAAGTCGGCAGGTACTGTCACAGGCGGTTTCCCGGGAGGCATACCGGGAGGTTCGTCGGGTGGCTATTCGGGCCTGGTATCTGAAAAGGGACTCAAGGCAGGGGGCAACCTGTCGATCCTGAAAGGATCATTTGAGATCAATACCGCTGATGATGCCATACACTCCGGCAAACAGATTACCATCGAGGACGGTACGGTCTCCGCAGCCTCAGGGGATGACGGAGTGCACGCTGACGGAGCTTTTGTTATGAACGGCGGGACCCTTGATATAACGAAAAGCTATGAGGGAATCGAAGGTCCGTCGATAACTGTCAACGGAGGAGATATCTCACTGGTATCCGATGATGACGGGTTCAATGCCACCAAAGGATCTGCCACAGAGGCAAATGACGGCAGTAATCTCTATTTCAACGGAGGAAGAATTGGCGTAAACTCTTCTAAAGGCGACGGACTTGACAGCAATGGCAATATTACTATGAAAGCAGGCACCGTGGTTGTTAATGGTCCGCAATCATCGCCCGAGGTGGGCTTTGACGTTAACGGGACATTTGCCGTCTCCGGAGGATTTCTTATTGCCACCGGACCAAATTCGGGTAACATGATAGAGGTGCCTTCAAGCTCCTCCTCACAGTACAGTGTGAAAGTCACTTTTTCATCCACCTTATCGGCTTCAACACTCTTCCACATCCAGGATGCAGACGGCAATGACTGTGCAACTTTTAAACCTGTCAGATCTGTTTACTACATAGTTGTATCATCACCTGATTTCAAAAACAGTTCGACCTACAGCATATATACGGGAGGAACCTGTACAGGCACTGAATCAAATGGTCTGTATACAGGGGGAACCTATTCGGGAGGAACGTTCAGAAAGAGTTTCACAATATCGTCGAAGAACACCAGCGTCTCAATTTAGAGTCGACTCCTGCCATTACCCTTTCCCGGCATAAACCACCCGGGGGAGATTTTGATCCACACGGGTAAATCTTACTTGTCAATTCAGTGCAATTGCATATTTTTAGGCCCTGTTTTATTCATCATTCATTTTGATAAGCACAAAAATGAGCCATTGGGATACAGGACAAATTGGTACACTTGAAGATAAAGTAATTATAATCACCGGTTCATCAAGCGGCATTGGCTACCATGCAGCCAGGGAGCTGGCAGCAAAAGGAGCTGAAGTAGTGATGGCAGTGAGGAGTGCTGAAAAAGGAGAGAAGGCAGCCGGAAAAATCAAAACCGCCTTTCCGTCAGCGCGTATCACTGTCATGCATCTTGATCTGGGTGATCTGGCCTCGGTTAAGGAGTTTGCTGATGAGTTTTGCAGTCGTTATGACAGGCTCGACACGCTGATTAATAATGCCGGTGTGATGTTGCCCCCATACAAAAAAACCCTGGATGGTTTCGAGCTTCAGTTTGGAGTAAATCACCTGGGACATTTTGCCCTTACAGGGCACCTTTTGTCGCTCCTGATGGATACACCACTGTCACGTATCGTCACTATAAGCAGCATTGCCGCACGAAGGGCACAGATAAATTTCAGCAATCTTGATGGCTCAGGCGGATACAACCCAATGACTTTCTACCGCCAGAGCAAGCTGGCAAACCTTCTCTTTGCAGTTGAGCTGCAGCATCGTCTTGAGCGTGCCGGGTCATCGACGGTCAGCGTCTTATGTCATCCGGGCATAAGCGTTACCAACCTGCTGTCAAGAGGCTCCGGCAAAGAGAGCGGCAGGGTGATGAAGGCATTGATGGGTATTGTGGGACAGCCCGGTGAGAAGGGAGCTCTTCCTACATTATATGCTGCGACGCACCCGGATATCCGGGGTGGAGAATTCATCGGGCCTGACGGACCCGGGAACAAGAGGGGCTATCCCGTACTGACCAACGATGTAACACGTCTCTTCAAGGCCCATTTGGCAGAAAAACTATGGGAGGTCTCTGAGTCGCTGACCGGGGTAAGGTACCCGTTGTGACAAATGGTCTGAAGGTCTGAGGTCTGAAGGTGTGAGGTCTGAAGGTCTGAGGTCTGAAGTCTGAGAGTCCGGGGGCGAAAAGGGGCAAGGGATACTGTTATGTTGTCTATTATCCTTGTTTGCAGAATTCCGATCATGAAACAGTTCCGGCAGGCCTTATCAGGTCAGAAGATCAGGGTAAGTACGGTGTATTTAAATGTCAGCCCGAGGACAGTACAGATGACAGCATCACGTATACGGTAACGAAGCATGCCTGCTGCCAGTGTGATGACAGGAGAGGAGAGAGGCAGGGCATTGAAAACAAAGATTGTGAGATTACCGTATTTGAGGATCTTATCTTTTGCCTTTTCATACCTGATTCTTCCGATAAGATTATCTATGAACCTGTTGCTGACAAGTAACCCGATCGCATAGTCTATCGATTGCGAAAAGAGGGCAGTGCCTATGGCCACCGCATTAAGTTCCCAGACATTGATGTCTCCCTGGAGATAGTAAAGGAAAGCAACCT
>QKGI01000010.1 GCA_003250475.1 Bacteroidota bacterium
TAAATACTGAATATGAGCTATTTAACAGGGTTATTTCCTCTATATCTAATAAAAACAGCCCGATCTACCTCCAATTACTTCAATATATACTACATATAGATTCTGTATATTACTGATATATAGTATATTAAGATATAATAAAATCATGAACAATAATTAATTACACATGTAAAGAAACCAGGACTGCACATGTAATGACAAATGTAAATACTGACATCTTTTTATATGTTTACATCTGTAATGCAAGCTTATTTACCGGTTTTATGATTACTTTTTTTATTGTATTTAAGTCAAATCCGCCAGGTTTTATCTTAAGTCGCTTAAAACAGGATATTCGTAATCAGGCTATCCGCTACCACGAAATTTTAAAATCACGAAACATAGTCTATAACATCTTTTACGGAAGGATCTTTTGATTATCTTCATCCACTTAAAGCAAACGGGAGCATGCCTCCCCTTCTATACTCGGGCAAATGATTAAAAGAAAATTTTCTCTTGCGCTGCACTGGCAGATACTTATTATGCTGGCTCTGGGCGGCTTCTTTGGTTATTTCTTCCCTCATCTCACCAGGTATACCAACTGGATGGGGGATATTTTTCTTCGCGGACTGAACATGGTTATCGTACCGCTTATCTTCTGTTCCGTGGCAACAGGTGTGGCTAATGTAGGCACGGCGGAGAATCTTGGCCGTCTCGGGCTGAAGACGATGGGTTATTATGCATTATCGACCCTGCTGGCAATAATCACTGGCTTCTTTTTCGTACAGCTCTTTAAGCCGGGGGTGGGTGCTGACCTGGGATTACAGGTGCCTGTTGAGGAGATATCTGCAGGAAGGGATAGTTTCGGTCAGACCCTCATTAACATTGTTCCGGTCAACATTATCAAGTCGATGGCCGAGGGTCATATGCTTTCAATAATCTTCTTTGCTATCCTCCTTGGCTTCTTTATTACACGTGTGGGTGAGAAGTCGCGTGTAGTGCTGGTTGACGTGCTGAACGCGATTCTTGACGTAATAATGAAGATAACTCTTTTCATTATACGGTTTACCCCCCTGGGTGTTTTCAGTATCATAGCCAAGGTTATTTCCCAGCAGATTAACAATGGCAACAATGTAAGCGAGATATTAAGCAGCATGGGTATCTACGTTATTACAGTGCTCCTCGGCCTGCTGGTTCAGGGGTTCGTCACCCTGCCCCTTCTTGTGAAGTTCATCGGGAAAGCCAATCCCCTTAAACATTTAAAGAACATGTCGACGGTCATCCTGACGGCTTTTTCAACCTCATCGTCGAACGCAACACTGCCACTGACCATGGAGACTGTCGAGACCAAGAGCGGTGTGTCGAATAAGATAGCCAGTTTTACGCTTCCTCTGGGTGCCACGATAAACATGAACGGTACTGCCCTATATGAATGTGTGGCTGTGATGTTTATTGCACAGGCGTATGGTATTGACCTTACCCTCGGGCAGCAGCTTGTGGTTGTATTCACTGCACTGCTGGCCGCGATAGGCTCGGCAGGAATACCGATGGCGGGTCTGGTCATGATGGCCGTGGTACTTAATGCCGTAGGGCTTCCACTGGAAGGGATAGGACTGATCCTTGCCGTGGACCGTATTCTGGATATGTTCCGTACGGTAATCAATGTATACGGTGATACCTGCGGTGCAGTCATCATTGCAAAATCCGAAGGCGAAGAGACCCTCGTTTAGGGAGGGTGCCGGCTGTCCGGCACATGTCTTGCCGCATGCTTCCCGGTTATAAAACAGCAAAGCACAGGTCCGCAGGTCCTGTGCTTTGTACTATAAGGGATGTGTGTGTGTTCAGCCGCAGCTGCCACCGCAGTCGCTTCCCTGGCTGCCACATGATGAGCAACCTCCTGAGGAAGGACCCATTAGTTCTTCGGGTGTGGCTTCACGGATACCGACAACCCTGCCTGAAAAATGAAGGTCCGTGCCTGCCAGGGGATGGTTGAAATCCATCTTTACAAAAGCATCTCCTATCTCCACTACCATTCCATTCATCCTGTTTCCCTGTGAGTCCATCATCGGAACGGTGTTACCTACATAGCATATTTCGCTTCTAAGAACACCTTCATCTTCAAATATATTCCTCGGAAGGCTTATCACCATCTCTTCCCGTTTCTCACCGTAAGCGTCAGCAGCTGACAGATTAAAATCAAATGCTGCTCCCTCTTCCAGCCCTGCCAGGTTTGCCTCAAAGGCAGGCAACAACCTGCCTGCTCCGAAGACAAAAGTCAGCGGAGCCGACTCTTCAACCGTTTCTATTACCCTGCCATCCTTGCCATCCTCATGAAGAGTGTAAACAAGCGAGACAAATCTGTTGTTCTCCAATTTCATAACTATCTGTTTTTATTTATAATCAAACTAACTATATCAATTAAAAGAAAAACTCAATCCTGATCTCAGGAGTGTCATACAGGCCATACTCATTTCCTGTAAGACTCCAGAGGAATGTGATGTTCATTCGTGACCGTTTTCCTGTTGGCTGGGAGAGCCCTGCACCCGCCAGGAAGCTGTCGTAAATAAAGCGACCATCGCTGTCAGGAAGAGTCGAAAAGAAAGCCCTTTCAAGGCTCAGCACGGCATATTCTCCCTGAACGAATATACCCGAGTTTAAACCTATCGGAATGATATTGTTCAGGTCCTGTACCAGGTTAAGCTGCAGCATGGCTCTGCCTCCGTAAATTGTTGTTCCGCCATAGGGATCCTTGTAATACTGGAATGACGGTCCGATACCTGCGGCAACCCTGGGCAGCAGCCATAATCCGGCCAGGGGCGAAACCTCAATATTGGTCACAGTACCGAGCTGGAGACCAAACGATCCGCCAAAAAACAGCCTTTGCTTAAACGGAGGCCGGTCATTTGAAACATGCGGCTCCGGAATCTGTCCCATGGCACTAATCACCATGAGCAGGCAGGCTAACGTTATCAGGCTTTTCTTCATATGATGCTGACACCTTGAATTTGAGGCTACAAATAAAATCAAAATTAGTACATTTACCGTTGTTGTCAGAGACAAAAATCCCGGCAGCTGGACTAAAACACTGATAATAAGATGAATATTGTGATCACCGGAGCCTCGTCCGGTATAGGACGTGAAGTTGCCGTTAAGTTGGCTCTTGATCCTCAGAACAGGATCTATGCTGTTGCCAGGAACGGGAATCTGCTCAGAAGCCTCTCAGAAGCCGGCGGAAGCAAAAATATTGTTGCAGTGCCCTTTGACATCACCTCGGGCAGATCGTCGATCAGAGAGCTTAAAAAACGGCTCAGCATGGAAGCAGGAAGTATAGAAATACTTATCAATAATGCAGGGCATCTGGTAAATAAACCGTTTGAAGAGCACAGTGAGGATGATGTAGCTGACATTGTGAGCGTGAACTTTACCTCTGCAGCTGCACTGACGGCCGGACTACTGCCATTGATGGGTAAGGGAGCTCATGTGGTGAACATCGGCAGCATGGGAGGTTACCAGGGTAGTCTTAAGTTTGCCGGACTCTCCTACTACAGTGCGGCAAAAGGTGCCCTTGCAATACTTACAGAGTGTCTTGCCGCTGAATATGCTGACAGGGGCATATCATTCAACTGCCTCTGTCCCGGGGCGGTGCAGACGGAGATGTTTAAAACTGCATTCCCGGGCTTTACAGCACCCGTGTCTGCTGCTGAGATGGCTGGCTTTATTGCTGATTTCGCTGTCAACGGCAACAGGTTCTTCAATGGAAAGATCCTTCCTGTGGCTCTTTCCATTCCATAGTACTATAAAATCAGAGTGATTATCAGGATCAGTACCTTTCCTGCCGTAATCCTGACTAAATAACCACGGAATCCTGCACCGCCTGACCTCCGACCTTCAGACCTCCGACCTTCAGACCTCAGACCTTCAGACCTTCAGACTTCAACTACCCCCCGTACTCCTTCACGGTTATTCGTCCGCTCACGGCGAGATAACCATTGAATGCCAATGCTTTCAGTTCATCCTCGCCGGGATAAACAAAAACAGGCGCAATGCTCCTGACCATTGCTGTAATCCTTGCCACGTGATCATTATCATGAGCCAGGCCACCCGTAAGGATAACGGCATCGACCACTCCCGACAGAACTGCTGCCATAGCACCTATCTCCTTTGCTATCTGGTATCCGCAGCCATCGATCACGAGCCTTGCATGTTCATCTCCCTCTTCCGCCATCCGGCCTGCCTCCTGAAAACTGTTTGTTCCGAGATAGGCTACCAGTCCGCCCTTTCCGGCCAGCATGCCTTTCACCTCATGGTGTGTATACTTACCGCTGAAGCATATTTCCGCAAGCTGTGCTGCAGGAAGGCCTCCGCTGCGCTCAGGAGAATACGGGCCGTCACCGTTGAGGGCGTTATTGACATCGACGACCCTGCCTCTGCGGTGTGCCCCGACGCTGATACCGCCTCCCATGTGTGCAATAATCAGGTTAAGATCCTCATATTGCCTGCCGGCAGATTCTGCATAGATCCTGGCCACGGCTTTCTGGTTCAGGGCATGAAATATTGACCTTCTGCTTATCAGCGGATGACCTGAGAGACGTGCAACCGGTTCAAGCTCATCAACGACCACCGGGTCTACTATGTATGCCCTGGCTCCCGGCATTGATGCAACCATCATATCAGCAAGAAGTGCACCCAGGTTGCTCGCATGTTCACCGTTGACTGCCTCTGCCAGGTGTCTCTTCATCAGGTCGTTCACTTCGTATATCCCGGACTCAATGGGGTTTACGAGTCCGCCTCTGCCTACTACTGCAGAGATATTATCAAGGTCTGTACCTTCCTCCCTGAGTGCCTCCATGAGCAGGCCATACCTGAAGGGCAGCTGATCTGTCATCCGCTGAAATTGATCGAGCTCGGCAGATGTATGTCTGATTGTCTTTTCAAAAAGCAGCTCATGGCCGTTGTACAGAGCAAACTTGGTGCTTGTAGAGCCGGGATTTACAGCCAGGATCAGAATTTTTTTCATTCATCTTGGTTTTTTGCCGCTGCCATCAGGCATGCAAGGGCCACGCAGTAATATTTTGACAGTTCACTTTCGCTCCTTGACATCAGTACTACCGGTTTTATGGTGCCGCATATCATGCCTGCCAGCTCGCCCCCGCCGAAGAGCATAAGTCCTTTATAGAAAGGGTTGCATGATTCCAGCGACGGGAAGAGAAGTATGTCGGCATTTCCTGCCAGGGGTGTGTTCACCCCCTTGATCTTCCCGCTCTCCGGATCGCAGGCCAGGAAGAGGTCAACAGGTCCGTCCATGATGCATGGTGAAATCTGTCCCCTCTCGGCCATTTTGCACATCACCGAGTAGTCGAGGGTGTTTGGGAAATGGCTGCTTACCTTCTCTGACGCCCCTATCAGTGCCACCGAAGGTCTTTTTATCCCGAACCTTCCTGCCATAGAGATGGCATATTCGGCCATGGCCACTTTCTGGTCAAGGTCAGGAAACGGTATCACAGCAGTATCGGTAATAAAAAGCAGCTTTTTGTATGCAGGTATCTCAACTGCACACACATAGCTCATGACGGCTTTCTGAGGTAAGAGACCCTTCTCCCTATCCATCACTGCCCTGAGGAATTTGTCGGTACCCACGAGACCTTTCATCACAATGTCGGCCTCCCCTGAACGGGTCATTCCTACGGCCAGCTCGGCAGCTTTCTTCTCGGTCCCTGCCTCAATAATCGTAAAACGGTCAGGATCGGCTCCCGATATATGGCAGGTCTCGAGTATTTTCTCCCTGTTGCCGATCATCAGCGCCTCGGCGAATCCTTCGCTTACAGCGCGGTACAGTGATCCCACGGTGTTCGGGTCCTGGGCCCAGGCAACCGCTATCCTGTATCTGTTTCCGGCTGACCTGACAGTGTCAGCCATCTGTGCCAGGCTCGTGATCATCTCAGTCTGCCTTGGAGATTGCAGCAGCAAGAAGAATACTGTAATACTTCGCCTGGTCAGAGTCGCTTCTGGAGGTAAGTACTATTGGTGCCGTGGCTCCCAGTATGACTGCAGCCACCCCTGCATGGGCAAAGAAGACAAGTGACTTATAGAGGACGTTGCCCACCTCAATGTCAGGCATCAGCAACAGGTCTGTATCACCGGCAACATCACTCCTGATACCTTTATGATTGGCACTCTCCAGGCTGACAGCATTATCAAAAGCCAGCGGACCGTCAATAAGGCAGTGCCTGATCTGGTCTCTCTGGTTCATCTTTGACAGCAGGGCAGCGTCAAGTGTAGCCTGCATATTTTCACTAACCATCTCGACAGCCCCCAGAACGGCAACCTTGGGTAGTTCTATCCCCAGCTTGTTAAGACATGCGACTGAATTGTTAACAATGGCTATCTTCTCCTGCAGGTTCGGGGCAATGTTCATTGCAACGTCGGTGACTGCAATTAGTTTATGGTAGGCTTCCACCTCAAAAAAGGCAAAATGAGAGAGAAGCGCACCCGACCTCAGTCCCCACTCCTTGTTAAGCACTGCCTTCAGCAAGGTGGAGGTCCCGACCTTGCCCTTCATGAGGATGTCAGCCTGGTTACTGCGCACCATCTTGACTGCTATCTCCACGGCCATGTCGGTATCAGGCTCATGGATCATTCTTACACCTGTTATGTCGAGGTTGTGATCTGATGCAATCTTCAGAATGGATTCCTTGTCGCCGACGAGTATGGGTTCAATAAAACCGTCCCTGGCTGCCATGATAGCTGAGGCAAGGGAGTTTTGATCCTGTGCAGCTGCCAGGACCATCCTCCTGGTTGGTTTGTCAACAAGCAGCTCCTTAAGTTCTGACAGATGCTTTAGAACCATGATTTACAGTTTTTAAATATGAAGTTTCTCAACTATAGCTTTAGTATCAGATGCAATTACCAACTCCTCGTCAGTAGTTACCACCATGACCTTGACCTTTGAAGATGGTTTTGAAATCACAAGGTCTTTGCCCTTCACCCCGTGGTTTACTTCAGTGTCGATCTCAATCCCCATGTATTCCATGCCGGTGCATATCATTTTCCTGGCGTTGAAGTCGTTCTCACCCACGCCGGCGGTAAAGATAAGCAGGTCAAGACCGTTCATGGCGGCCACATACGCCCCGATGAATTTCTTGATCTTATAGGCGTACATATTCAGCGCCAGGAGAGCCTTGGGATTACCCTCGTTGGCCGCTATTTCCAGGTCGCGCATGTCTGATGAGAGCTGTGATATGCCGGCCACACCACTCCTTTTGTTTATCATGTTATTCACACCGCTGACACTCAGCTCTTCTTTATCAGCCAGATAGAGAAGGACGCCCGGGTCAATCTCACCCGTCCGGGTGCCCATAATAAGACCATCTACGGGGGTGAATCCCATTGAGGTATCTATCGACTTTCCGTTCTCCACTGCCGTAATGGAAGCCCCGTTGCCGAGATGACAGGTTATGATTTTTGAGTTGTGAAGGTCAATCCCAAGCATCTTGCAGGCCTTTTCTGCAACATACCTGTGGCTGGTACCATGGAACCCGTACTTGCGGATCCTGTATTTCTCATAGTACTCGTAGGGTATGGCATACATAAAGGCATAGTCCGGCATAGTCTGGTGGTATGATGTGTCAAACACAGCCACCTGCGGTATGCCCGGAAGCAGTTTCTCGCACGAGAGAATACCCTTCAGGTGAGCCGGATTATGAAGTGGCGCCAGCTCAGCGCATTTCTCAATGTCACGTTTTACATCATTATCGATGAGAACAGACTCCTTGAAGTTCTCACCGCCATGTGCAACCCGGTGGCCGACAGCCTTGATCTCGCTTACGTCACTTATCACCCCGTGAACCGGGTTTATGAGCGCTTCCATCACCATGTTTATACCCACGGTGTGGTCGGGAATGTCAAGGACCACCTTGTAAGGATCCTTGCCTGCAGGTTTATGGGTAAGTATTCCGTCAGTAAGGCCTATCCGTTCGATGAGTCCCTTGGCCAGGACCTCAGCCTTGTCTGACATGTTGAAAAGCTGATATTTAATTGATGAACTGCCACAGTTAAGAACAAGTATTGTCATTTTGAATTTATTATCTGGTGATGCCGGCTGCCTGGTTGGCAGTTATGGCGACTACGTTAATGATATCACTTACCGAACAACCCCTGGAGAGGTCGTTTATAGGAGCTGCCATGCCCTGGAGGACAGGTCCTATTGCCTGGGCATGAGCGAGCCGCTCGACAAGCTTATAGGCAATATTCCCGCATTCAAGGTTAGGGAAGATGAGGACATTGGCCTTGCCGGCTATCTTGCTTCCCGGGGCTTTCTTCTGACCGATGGCTTCGATCAGGGCAGCATCTGCCTGCAACTCACCCTCAAACAAAAACTCCGGTGCCATCTCCTTAGCCATCTTTGTAGCATTGACAACCTTATCCACCATCGCGTGCCTGGCACTTCCCATTGTTGAGAAGCTCAGCAATGCCACCTTGGGCTCTACTCCTACAATTGTCTTTGTCGTTTTTGCAGTTACCACAGCTATCTCAGCAAGTTCCTTATCCGTCGGGTCAGGGTGAACGGCCCCGTCAGCAAAGACAATTATTCCATCAGCGCCAAACTCTTTGTCTTTCAGCATCATAATAAAAGCCCCGGAGACTACAGATACCCCGGGGGCAGTTTTTACATACTGGAATGCCGGCCTGAGCACATCACCCGTGGTGTTCCTGGCACCGGCAACCTCACCATCAGCATCTCCGCTCTTAATCATCATAACACCCAGGTAAAGCGGATCCTCAATAAGCTTCGAGGCCTCTTCCCTGGTAAGGCCCTTGCTCTTGCGAAGCTCAACCATCAGGTCTATATACTGTTGTTTCTTCGGATGATCAAGCGGGTCAACGATATCTGCTCTTTCAATATTCTTCAGGCCAAAGGAATCTGCAAGTTTCTTTATTTCTGCAGGGTTTCCGAGAAGGGTCAAGCGGGCTATGTTTTCAGCTATCACTGTGTCCGCTGCCTTAAGTGTTCTCTCCTCGGTCCCTTCAGGTAATACAATTCTTTTGTTGTGCCTCCTGGCGTTCAATTTAATTTGTTCAAGCAATTCCATTGGATATCAATAATTTAGTTAAATAAAAATCCTGCGTTAAATGTACGAAAAAAGTGCAACCGCACAATTACACTTACCATGATTAAAATCAGATTTATAAAATTTTAGCGCTTTTTTTTCGAAAACGGTTCCCCGGGCTCCATTTGGTGTCAGCAAATCCATATTTTTGGCAGTGCAAACAGTACCTGATGGAGACAGTTATTACTACAGGCGATTTAGACATTCTGGGCGAATCACTCGATGGCGAGATAAGGAGAGACATTAGTTCCAGACTGATGTATGCCACTGATGCCTCCATATACAGGGAAGAGCCCCTGGCAGTGGTCTTCCCCCGGAACAAGGAGGACCTGAAGAAGCTGTTATCTTTTGCAGCTGCTTTTCATACCGGCATCATCCCAAGGGCTGCAGGAACATCCCTGGCAGGACAGGTTGTAGGGTCAGGACTCATTGCTGACATGTCACGGCACTTTAACAGGGTACTTGAGATCAACACCCGGGAGAGATGGGTCAGACTGGAGCCCGGGGTAGTCCCTGACGAACTTAATGCCATGCTGGCAAGCCACGGCCTCTTCTTCGGTCCGGAGACATCGACCTCAAACCGGTGCAATATCGGAGGCATGATAGGCAATAACGGATGCGGGCTACATTCCCTTGTTTACGGCTCTGTGAGAGATCATCTCAGGGAGGTGAAAGCCCTGCTTCACGATGGCACTGAAGTACTGTTCAGAGAGCTTACAGAGAAAGAGTTCAGGGATAAGTGCTCCCTTGACACTGCGGAAGGGAGAATATACAGGGAGATTGAGAGTATAATGTCGGATGGGGAGAACCGCAACTCAATCACAGATGAATACCCTGAGATGAGCATCCCGAGGCGTAATACCGGTTATGCCCTTGACGACCTGCTCCATAGTGAGCCTTTCACTGCAGGGACGGGCAGGGGTATCAATGTTGCGAGGCTTATTGCAGGCTCAGAAGGCACGCTCGCAATAGTCACCGAGGCAAAACTGGGTCTCGTGCCTCTTCCACCGCCTGTCAGGGCCCTTGTCTGTGTTCACCTGTATCAGAGAAACGACGCCTTCGCGGCCAACCTGGTTGCACTGCGATACAGGCCCAGGGCTGTTGAACTGATGGACAGCACCATCATTTCACTGGCTGCAACGGTGGAGAGCCAGAAGAGAAACAGGTTTTTCATCGAGGGTGAGCCGGGGGCACTCCTGCTGGTTGAGTTTGCAGCTCAGGACCGTGATGAGATAGTTGCCACGGCAGCTGCCATGGTGGATGAACTGCGTGCCGCCGGGCTGGGCTATGCATATCCCTCCCTGTGGGGAGCTGATGTGAAGAGAGTATGGGATCTGCGAAAAGCAGGCCTGGGGATACTGTCGAATGTGCCCGGAGACGCCAAACCGGTGTCCCTGATAGAAGATTGCGCCGTGGCGGTAGACAAGCTGGGTGACTTTGTGAATGAGGTGGAAGAGATGCTCTCCTCCTTCGGCAAACAGTCAGTATATCATGCCCATATCGGAACCGGAGAGCTTCATATAAGACCGCTTATAAACCTGAAGGATACTGCCGAGGTAACACAACTGAGGGCTATAGGTGAAAAGACCGCACTGATAGTTAAAAAATACAGGGGCTCGATGAGCGGTGAGCATGGCGATGGCCGCCTCAGGGGAGAATTCATCCCCCTGATCCTGGGAAAACATAACTATGAGCTCAACAGGAGACTGAAGAGTTGTTTTGACCCGGATAACATCCTCAATCCCGGCAAGATAGTCCTCACACCCCCTATGGACAGTTCACTGAGGTATATTCCCGGCAGGACTACTCCTGATTTGAAGACATACTTTGACTTTTCCGGTGAAGGCGGGGTTGTCAGGGCTGCCGAGAAATGCAACGGGTCGGGCGATTGCCGTAAGAGCAGCGTTATTGGCGGTATCATGTGCCCGAGTTATATGGCAACGGGTGATGAACGCCTGACAACGAGGGCCAGAGCCAATATAATGAGAGAGATGTTCCATGCTGACAGGGATAATCCCTGGGACAGCAGTGAGATATACGAGATCCTTGACCTCTGCCTGGCTTGCAAGGGTTGCCGCAGTGAATGCCCCTCCGGTGTCGATATAGCAAAACTCAAGTCTGAGTTCCTGCAGCATTACCATGATGCACATGCCCCTTCCATGCGTACGCGACTGATTGCCTCATTGCCGGCGATCTACAGTCTCTTTAAATTTATACCTGGTATTTTTAATTTTTTTGCAGCCAACAAGGCCACATCGCTGATCATTAAGAAACTGACAGGATTTGCCACTGCCAGGAGCATACCCCTGCTGGCTCCGGTTTCATTCAGGAGATGGCTGAAGGCAAACCTTCCAGGGATAAACCCTGTCAACCCGGTGGGCGAGTTATATCTATTCATAGATGAGTTCACCGATCATAATGATGCTCATGTCGGTATAAGTGCCGTCAGGTTACTCACCGGCCTGGGATACAGGGTGCTGACCACCGGACATGCTGCCAGCGCCCGGACTTACATCTCCAAGGGATTCCTGAGAAAGGCGAAGCGTCTTATTCTTAAAAACATAGAAGTCTTTGACCCTCTTATTACTGCCGACCGTCCGCTGGTAGGCCTGGAGCCTTCAGCCATACTCGGTTTCAGGGATGAGTTTCCGGAGCTTGCCGGTGGAGAACACAAACCAAAGGCATTGAATCTTGCAGACAATGCACTTCTTCTGGAGGAGTTCATTATGAGGGAGTTTAGGAAAGGGAAGATAGGCCGTGAGATGTTCGTCAGTGACGAGGCTGATGTACTTGTTCATGTACACTGCCAGGAAAAAGCTATCACCACCTCCTCCCCGGTGATTGAAGCCCTTGGCATTCCGTCAGGCTACCATGTGAGGGAGATACCATCGGGATGCTGCGGCATGGCAGGTGCATTCGGGTATGAGAAGGAGCATTACGACCTGTCGCAACAGGTGGGGGAAATGGTTCTCTTCCCCGACGTAAGGGCTGCATCGGAAAAGACAATAGTGTGTGCACCGGGGACAAGCTGCAGGCATCATATCAAGGACGGCACGGGCAGAAAGGCTCTTCATCCTGCCGAGGTGCTGTTCAGAGCACTAAAGGAGAGGAGCAGGCTGTCGCAGGGTTTATAACCTGTCGCATGCCTGCAGGGTTTATTACTTTATAACAGCTCGAACGGATCCGCGTCACGCCAGATGGGCATATCGCTCCTGTATTTTTCAAGGGTCTCTGCCGATAGTACTGCCGATGCCGTGCCTTCAGCTCCCTGTGCCAATGATGCGAGCATCTCCCCTCTTGGTCCGATGATTGCGGAGTCACCTGTATAGCCGGTGCCATCGGGACTCCCGCCCACCCTGTTTACTCCTATCACATAACACTGGTTTTCAATCGCCCTTGCTACCAGAAGAGCCTTCCAGACATTACTTCTGACAGAGGGCCAGTTGGCCGAATATATTATCACATCAGTGTCGCCACGGTTACGTGACCATACCGGAAACCGAAGGTCATAACAGACCTGCATATTGAAGCTGAACTCACGGTAGCCGTATACAACACGCTTATTGCCACGACTGTAAACAGTATGTTCCCCACCCATGGAATGAAGATGACGTTTATCGTAAGTAGCCATGTGACCTTCCGGTGTGACAAATATTAGCCGGTTATAAAATTTATCTTCCTCCTGAACAATGATAGATCCGCATAATGCAAAGCCACCCCTGGAGGCGGTCTCCTTCATCCATCTGACTGTGGTTCCATCCATGGTTTCAGCAAGGAGTGCCGGATTCATGGAGAATCCCGTGGTGAACATCTCGGGAAGCACCACGATGCCTGATCCCGGCGCGGCAGTTTCTATCAGGGAGGTTATGTGCTCAAGATTTGCACTCTTGTTCTCCCATTCAAGTGTGGACTGGATTATTGTTGCTTTCATCTTTCCTGGCAATTAGTCTGTATCAGGGATTGTGTCCTCCTGAAGACAAACAATGTTAAGGTCGTCTCTGTTCTGTCAGTTACCCTGAGGTTTCGTTAAAAAAAAACAGGCTCTCGGCCTGTTTCTCTGTATATCAGTTTGTTACTTTCCTTCCTCGGCTTCCTGGTACCCGGTGAATATCGAGTTTATCAGCGGCTTGTAATAGAGCCAGAAGAATCTCCTCGGGTCATTCGGGTTGTCTGAATAGAGCAGGGCCCTGGCTCCTTTCTGTATATTCCTGAACCTGGCTGTCCAGAAGGGAATATCGTTATTCGCAAAATCACCGGAGAAATAGTATGTTCTCCTTGCAAGAGGCTCTTCTATCACTGCGGGAAATACCGGTTTCAGATCGTTCATGGCAAGCAGGGTATCTCCTGCCGGGGTTGTGTTCAGAATGAATTCGGAGATAACCTCGTTTTCACCCGGGTCTATAATATCAAAGCAATTGGTGAAGGTAACTGTCGGTGCAACACCAAGCCTGGAGGCATTTGTTTCACCCGTTACAATCATCGGCATCGCCGAAGTAAGCTGATTTCCTTCCTCAAGGACAATGATGCTGTTCTCCTTAAGCAGTACCACACCGGGATTGGTAAAGGTCCACGGTTCACGGTATTGTTTCCTGTATAATGCGGGCATCCACCCCGGAACGCCCTGCTGTGATATGGTGTCGAGGCTTTTATAATACTGGCCCATCCATCCTTTGGAAGAGATACCGAGCAGCTCCTCGGTCTTGAACTTTTCAAGGCCTGCCGTGGGATAATCGAAGGTATTGTATTCCACAAGCACCAGCTTGTCCCTTCTCTTCATCTCCACCATCAGCAGATAGTCATTATTGTTGAGTCCTCCGTACAGTTTACGTGACCTCCTTGCCTTCTTGATTCCCTGGTACCAGTCGTTAAAAAAGACGCCGTATGTGTCGGTATAGTAAATTGCATCGTTATTCTCAGCCAGGTCAATCAGTTCAGTCAGCCGGAAGTCCTTCTTCCTGAACTGTTTCTCCCTTACAGGTCGCAGGGGTACGAAGCCATAATAATCTTTTGCTGCTGAAAAGCTGCCACCCTTCTCCCCTCTTACAAATCTTTCGTTAGTCAGGACATATACAAAAGAGCGGTGACCAAGCCGGTCAAGTGTCGGAACAGTCTTGTCAAGAATAACAATGTCTATCGGCTTCTTTTCCTGGAATGCCCATCTGATGAAGCTCACAGCCGGTAGTAACAGCAGTACTGCAATAATGATTAAGGTGATCAGCAAAGGTTTTTTCATAATTACCGGAATTTGATAATATCCTGTTACTAAACGGATTTCTTAATACAAACAGTATGCGTGATGTGAAATTTAATTGCTAAAAATATTAATTTATTTCATTTTAAGAAAATATTTTTCCCCAAAATGGCAAAAAACATAGCGCCGAAAACGATTTTATAATAATTTGCAGGTAAATTTTCCGAAGAGCCATATGTTTTCAAATCAGCCACTTGCAGACAGACTACGACCAAAGTCGCTCGACGGGTTCGCCGGCCAGGACCATCTTGTTGGTCGTGACGGCGTACTCAGGAAAGTTATCGAGTCAGGCAATGTTCCGTCGTTCATTCTCTGGGGTCCCCCGGGGGTTGGTAAGACCACCCTGGCAAGGATCGTAGCTTCAAAGCTTGACAGGGCTTTCTTCCAGCTGAGTGCTGTCAACAGCGGTGTCAGGGATGTGAGGGAGACCATAGAGAAAGCCAGGAGTCAGCAGTTCTTCGGTAAACCAAACCCGATACTGTTCATTGACGAGATACACCGTTTTAACAAATCGCAGCAGGATTCCCTTCTGGGTGCGGTCGAACAGGGTGTGCTGACACTCATCGGGGCAACAACAGAGAATCCCTCCTTTGAGGTTATCTCCCCCCTCCTGTCAAGGTGCCAGGTATATATCCTCAAACCTCTTGATGATGAAATACTTAAAGGTCTTGTCGACAAGGCCATAAAAAATGATTTTTACCTTTCGCAGTATAAGACAGAGGTGCGGGAATATGAGGCCCTGATACGTATCAGCGGAGGTGATGCACGAAAGCTTTACAATGCACTCGAACTTACAGTCTCCCTTGAAGCTGATAAGGGAAATGATGAAATCATCATCACTGATGAAATGGTTCTTGGTCATGTCCAGCAGAACCTTGCAATGTATGATAAGAACGGTGAACAACACTTTGATATCATATCAGCATTCATCAAGTCACTCCGTGGCTCCGATCCCAACGCTGCCGTTTACTGGCTCGCACGTATGGTTGAGGGTGGTGAGGATGTGAAGTTCATAGCCCGCAGGATGGTTATACTCGCCGCCGAAGATATTGGCCTTGCCAACCCCAACGCCCTGTTACTGGCGCAGGCATGTTTCAATGCCGTTAACCTTGTGGGGTGGCCGGAATCAAGGATAATACTTTCAGAGACAACAATATATCTTGCCACCTCCCCAAAGAGCAACGCCTCTTACATGGCAATAGAAAATGCATCGGGAGCAGTGCGTCAACACGGCGACCTTCCAGTGCCGCTGCATCTGCGAAATGCCCCGACCAGGCTGATGAAGGACCTGGGCTATCACAAAGGATATAAATATGCGCACGATTTCGAGGGTAATTTCGTAGCTGAGAATTATCTGCCGGAGAAACTGTCAGGAACAATATTCTACGAACCCGGTGAAAACCCGCGCGAAGATGAGATCCGGAAGCAGCTTGCCTCCAGATGGAAAAAAATTTATAATTATAATAAGGAGAATAAATAGATTCTTTCGTAATTTTATACCATGGAAGTCAGTGTAGTGAGTATCTCCTTTTCATATTATGATGCTTGCAGTGCCGGCATTGACACCGGCTCCGGGCCGGTTGGTGCACCCTATCCCGTAGTCAGGATGCTGAGACCCGGTGTATCTTCAGGAGAAGCCTGGATAATAAAGTTTATCAAAACTTAAGATAATATATCATAATCATCTATTAATTAAATTAATATGAAAAAAACAATTTTTCTTTTAATATCTCTTCTGGTCGCTTCGGTTTGCAGTGCCCAGACGCTGGACGAAATAGTAAAAAAGTATTATACAGCCAATGGAATTGATAAACTTGACAAGATAACCACCATATCCATGGAAGGGAAGGTTATGCAGATGGGGACGGAGATGCCGATGAGCATTCTTGTTAAAAGACCTGATAAGGTGAAGGTTGCCATAGCATACAACGGCATTGAGATTATCACCATGTTTGACGGCGTCAGGGGTTACATGATTAATCCACTGGCCGGCATGGAAGATCCGGTTGAGATACCTGCTGAACAGCTCGGCAGTGTACAGGAATATAATATGTTCCGTAGTTCCTTTCTGGATGCCTTCAAGGCTGAAAGGGTGAAACTTGAGGGGGAGGAAGAGGTCGATGGCAAGCCTGCCTTCAAGGTTGCGATCACGGATGAAGCAGGCACAGTTACTTACGCATACATTGACAAGGACAGTTTTCTGACGGTAAAGACCGCCCGGAAGGTTAACCAGATGGGCCAGGATATGGAAGTTGAGTCATATGTGAAGGAATATGCTGAAGTGGACGGGGTCATGTTTGGTAAGGTCATCACCCAGTTTGTCAACGGGATGGAGCTTGGAGGAATGGTCTTTGATAAGATAGAGTTAAACAAGGAGATAGAAGATTCGGTGTTTACCGTTGAACAGGATATCTGAAAGTACCACGGGGGCATATGATTCACCTGCTCCTGCATGGTTCAACCTAAAGCTGTTTTGTTAAGAAGATGCCTCCCGGCCAGGGAGGCATCTTTTATTTCACAGGCAGGCCTGTAAGCCGGGTTCTGTCATGATGCTGCCTCCTTCAGGAGGAGTGTAGCACCTGTTCCGTCATTTATCTGGCCCCTTCATTGCTGAAGGGGTCGTACGACCCACCCCCCGGCTCGGGCGAGCAGCCCTCAGACGCCGGTATACATGGTCTTTCAACCCATCAGGTGTACGGCTCGCGGCGTCGCCGCCACGACCGGTGAGCTCTTACCTCACCTTTTCACCAGTTCCCGCCCGTGAGCGGATTGTTGTTTTCTGTTACACTGCTATACCCTTCCGGATATCTTCCCGTTAGGAAGGATGGTGCTCTGTGTTGCCCGGACTTTCCTCTCCCGGTCAGAAGACCAGGGGCGACGGACCGGCCTGCCAGGTTGCAAAGTTATTAAATTTCAGTTATTGACGCAATCCCCTCCTTATTGCCTCTGTGCGGCCTTCTGACTGATTAGCTGCCCTTTTTCATTATGGCGACTATTGTGGCGCCGCCATAGCCGTACCTGCTGAAGGAGGCGTCAGCACAGGCACATCCCGGGTATCTTTCGGCAACAATACCGCGTATCTCATGCCTGAGCCTGCCGTTACCATAACCGTGGATAAATATGATCTCCCTGTCTCCTCTCTTTATTGCAGCATCAAGCTCCCCTGTAAAGCGCGAGAGCTGCCGTTCCAGGGCATCGGCACCGGAATAGCCGGCCCTGAGGTGCAGGTCTATCTCCTTTGTAACACCTCTCCCCGGGGTGCTTTTCATGTTCCGGTTGCCTTTCACTACGACAGAATTGTACTCAAAATTAGCTATTTTTGCCCGTCAATGAAAAAATGAAAAACGCCTACGGTGATATTAAGATAGCGGATTACACCTACGAGCTTCCCCAGGAGAGAATTGCCAGGTACCCGCTTGCCCGCAGGGACGCCTCCAGGCTTCTGGTATGGGATGGCCAAAACTGCTCAGACCGGACATTCAATGAGTTTCCTTCACTGGCAGATCCCGCGAGCCTTATCGTATTTAATAACACCCGTGTGATCAGGGCCAGGCTTATCTTCATTAAAGAGACCGGTGCTGCCATAGAGGTCTTCTGCCTTGAGCCTTATAACCCGGGCGAGTTTTCAATGAACCTCTCCTCTTCCGGCCCTGTTGAATGGAGGTGCCTTGTTGGCAATCTCAAAAGATGGAAGAATGGCATTCTTATGTCGCCCTTCTCCAGCAGGGGAAAGGATTATGCCCTTACAGCCGAAAAGATTGGTGCTGAAGGAGATTCATACATCGTAAGGTTCTCCTGGAATGAGGAAAGCCTGTCATTTGCAGAAGTCCTTGAGTGCCTTGGGCATATGCCTATACCGCCTTACCTGGGAAGGGAGGATGAGGAGAGTGATGCATCTGCATACCAGACCCTTTACGCAAGTATCAACGGTTCGGTGGCAGCTCCTACGGCCGGTCTCCACTTTACACCTGCCGTGCTTGACGGCCTTGAGGCAAAAGGTGTAAGACGTGCGGAGGTGACGCTTCATGTCAGCGCCGGCACCTTCAGACCTGTAAAGTCAGAGCTTATATGTGACCATATGATGCATACCGAACATTTTTATGTGTCAAAACAGACTTTACGGGACCTCAGGCAAAAGAAAATAACTGCGGTGGGCACTACTACCGTCAGGACCCTTGAAAGTCTCTACTGGCTCGGATTGAGCTCATTAAAAGACAGGTGGCCCGAAGAAGGCATCCCGTCGGTTGCACAATGGGAACCATATAATGAGCAAACAGACATTTTACCCGAAACAGCCATCGACCGCCTTATTGACGTGATGGATGAGAAAGGTGATGAAATACTCGAAGCAAAGACAGATATAATAATTGTTCCCGGGTACAGGTTCCGTATTGTAAACAGCATGCTCACAAACTTTCACCAGCCGCGAAGTACCCTGCTCCTTCTCGTGGCTGCCTTTACCGGCAATTCATGGAAAGCTATATACGACCATGCACTATC